>DATLKS010000127.1:0-1834 GCA_035538255.1 Terriglobales bacterium | reverse complement strand
AGAGAGTTCGCGCATCTATCGAGTGGGAGCCGAACGGACAAAACAGTTCAGCGGAGGTTTAGGAGCTTGAATAGCCAAAGCCAGGCCTCAGAATTATCGAAGCTGTACACTGCGCAGCAAGGGCTCTCCTTTTTTTCTGGCGTCGGTGCTGGTACTAGTTTTGTTGTTCCCAAGGTACCGAAACCTTAGCTAATTTCGATAAGCCCGCACGTTTGTAACTCTAGAGCTCTTTAGACACTTACAGAAATGTTGATGGAGGCTAGGAATAATGAAGATGTTGGAAAGCCACATTACGTTTAGCAAGTCTCTCCGTTTAGAGACAGACAGGCAGCAGATCGAGACTGCGCGATTTCACGAACAGTTCGCCGGACCGAAGGGTGACTATGCCTTCTGCTGAAAAACTCGACACTCACCACAAAGCGCTCACACTGAATCTTGATGCATCTGCCTTCGGTTCGTTCGCCGAAATCGGCGCCGGACAGGAAGTCGCGCGCTGGTTCCTCGTAGTAGGAGGCGCCTCCGGCACGGTGGCCAAAACCATTTCCGCTTACGACAAGGAAGTCAGCGACGACCTCTACGGCTCCGGATCGCGCTACGTATCCCGGCAGCGGCTCGAGGCCATGCTGGACCACGAATGGAACCAGCTTCTGACGCAACTAAGCAAAACCCGCGGGCCGCAAACTCGCTTCTTCTCCTTTGTGGATACCGTCTCCGCGCGCAACTTCGCCGGAACCAACGAGCCCCACGGCTGGATGGGCCTGCGGTTTCAGTTGCGGCCGGGGGGCCCTCCCAACGACGTGCTGCTGCACATCAATCTGCTCGATCCTTCCAATCTTCTGCAACAGGAAGCCATCGGGATTCTGGGCGTCAATCTCATCTACGCCGCGTTCCACGAATTGCAAACCAAGGAGTCATTTCTGCAAGGTCTGGCACAAGACGTCGTTAAGGATCGAATCGAGATCGACTACGTGGATCTTCGCGGGCCTGCGTTCGAGAGCTGGGATCGCCACGCCCTGCTTGCCCACCTGGTGCATGAGGGACTCGCCGAGGCTGTATTTTTCCCCTCGAAGGGCCCCAGCGTTCCCCCGACCGAGACTCTCTACAAGAAAGCCGTCGTACTTGCGCCGGGAACCTTTAGCCACGTGGATGCAACCCACGCGCAAGTTCACGCGCGATTGCTGGCTTCGGCGATTCAGGAGCTTCGGGAGGAGCAGGGCGAAACAGCGGCGGCGCCCGCCGGCTTTTTTTGCCTGACGGCTGATTCGCTTAGGCCGAACGAGCCGGCTCCGGAGGTCCCGGACTTACTTCATCGCATCGATGCGCTTCTCGTCACCGGCGGCGACGTGCTCCTTTTTCGCCAACGAGAGCTCTACCATATGACCGCTCTCGTGAATCGCTACACGAAAGCACCCCTGCGCTTCGCCGCGGGTCTTTCCCTGATTATTCGAGGGTTTGACGAAATTTACGGCAATCTCGAAGGCAGCCGTCTGGAGGCCCTCGGGCGCCTCTTCGCCCAGAACGTGTGCATATACGCTTATCCGATGACCGCCTCGGATCTGCAGGAATGGCTGAAGAGTGCTTCCGCTACCGGGTGGGAATGGAGCGAGACGAATGGATGGGTTTCCGCCAGCCAGCTACGCCACGCGCCGCCTCTCGGACACCTGTTCGCCTATCTTCTCGCCAGCAACTTATTGTCCCTATGCAGGTGCCTGCGGCCCTAAGAGCCGACGCTTGACCACGTGAAAGACTCGCGCCGCACCGCTCTCTTCCTGCACTTGCACTCCCGCTGGTCAGTCCTAGCCTGATTACGGGCTACGCGGAAACAACGCTGCTC
>DATLKS010000126.1:0-1588 GCA_035538255.1 Terriglobales bacterium | reverse complement strand
AGGCGAGCGCGTTGTAAAGCGCTGTTGGCCGACGCTACTGTCATCTCCAGTGCCTCGGCAGTCTCGGTGGCAGACCAGCCGAGCACGTCGCGCAATAAGAGAACAGCGCGTTGCCGCACTGGAAGACGTTGTGTCGCAACGACGAAAGCCAAACGGACCGCTTCGCGCATTTCGTAGCGGACTCCCGGACCGGGCGCTGTATCAGGTAAGTCTTCAATCGCCAAGTTTGGATAAGGCTCGATCCATGGGATGTCATTCGCAGGGGGACCGCTGGGCATTTGTCCGGCGGGCGCACTAATTTCTTCCGGCAAAACGCGTTTCGACTTCGCAGCCTTAGAAATCGCGTTCAGGGAGACGTTGGTTGCGATCCGGTACAGCCAAGTCTTGACCGACGCGCGGCCTTCAAATCGATCGATCCCTTGCCATGCTCGCAGGAAGGTTTCCTGGGCCAGGTCCTCTGCCTCGTGTAATGATCCGACAAGCCGGTAGCAATGCAGCATGATTTCCGGCCGATGCGATTCTACGATCTCCCCAAACCGCTCATTATCTCGCACCGGGGACGATGAGGCTCGTCTAGTAGATCGTTGCGGCTTGTGGGTGGGTGCTCTCATACTCGTACGATCAAGCACGACAGGGTTTAATCGGTTGCCTTGCCGAGCGTCAGATTCGCGACGGTTCCGGTCATGCCCTTCGCTAAATCGGAAGCTAAGAATGCTGCCGCGTTGGTAAGTTCTTCTAACGTTGACGAGCGGCGGGCGTGAGTGGTGCTCTCCATGAAGCTGCGTGCCTGGTCCCAGTTAATTCCAAGCACTTTCGCGTGGACTCCGAAAACGATTTCGATGGTTTTAGTTTCTGGCATCCCGGTCGTTCGGAGGCAGAGAGCTCGTATGCCTTGCGAAGCAAATTCAGCGGAGAAACTGCGGCAGAGAGCTTCCATCGCAGCCCAGGCCGGCGCCATTCCGCCTAGTAAAGGGAGACCCATGCGGGCAGGCTCCGGGGTATGCATCAGGATTACGCCCAGGGTCTGCTTTTGAATCATTCGCCGCACCGCTGCGCGTCCGGTCAGAAAGTTGGTGTGAGTATAGGTGGCGATCGGTAACGTAAAACTCTCGAACGGAATGTCCGTCAGCGGAAGACCCTGCATGCCTTTTTCGGCTACCAGACTGGCAGGAACACCAACGGCATTGAATGAGATATCGATTTTGCCTTCCTCAGCGATCACAGAATCCAGGTGAGCTTCGATTGCTTTCTCGTCCAGCGCATCAAGTTGTTCCGCCTTCGCGATACCACCGGATTTGGCGATCTCAGCAGCGACATTTTTGACTGGTTCTAGCCGGCGGCCTGCCAAGTAGATATGTGCGCCTTCCAGCGCGAATTTTCGAGCGATTGCGCTTCCGACACCGCCACCGGCGCCGTAAACGACTGCGATTTTGTCTTTTAGAAGCATTTGCGACCTTTATTGATGGTTGTTAACGCGCAGTCGCGCGTCACTTGTTAAGACCATCGAGGCCGCTGAAAATAATCGGTCTGTTCGGACAAATCTCGATTCAGAGAGAAGCAATTTGAACAGGAGAGAAGGGAATATCCA
>DATLKS010000125.1:0-14071 GCA_035538255.1 Terriglobales bacterium | reverse complement strand
CGGCGCGCTGATCATCGCCACCCAAAGCTTCGAGCACATCCGCAGCTGCCGAATAACGACCTAGCGGCGCGCTGATCTGCGCTCCCTGCACTTCTCCACGGACCGCTACCAGCATCTCCCGCGCAACAGCTACTCCTTCGGCGCGGGCGGCCTCAACACTGCCGGCAGCAGCCATTCTGGCGAGAATCGAATCGGGAACGGAGACGCGCAGTTCGTTTTTCATGAACTCGGCATTACGCACGCTAACTAGCGGCCAAATTCCCGCCAAAACGGGAATCCGGCAGTGCTCGATCCGCCGCAGGAAGTTTTCCAGAAGCCTCAAATCAAACACTGGCTGCGTGACTGCATATTCTGCGCCGGCCTCGACCTTATATTCGAAGCGACGAACTTCTTCATCGAGGTTGGGCGCGCCGGGGTTCGCGCCTACGCCAATAACGAATGCCGCGGCATTGCCCATTGGATTTGAGCCGACATCAAGTCCCTGATTCAAGTTTCGAACGATGTTCACCAAGCCGATCGCGTCCACGTCGAAGACGGCGGTTGCGTCCGGATAGTTGCCCATTTTGGGAGGATCGCCGGTAATGCAGATAAGATTACGGATGCCGATCGCATATCCGCCGAGCAGGTCCGATTGGATCCCAAGTACATTGCGGTCGCGACAACTATAGTGAAGGACGGTCTCGATCCCCACCTGCTGCTGAATCAGAAGACACAGAGCTTGATTGCTCATGCGCGCCGATGCCCGCGGACTGTCTGGGATATTTATGGCGTCGATCCCCACCGACTTTAGATAGCGCGCACCTTCCACTTCTTTGGCCGGGTTAACGCCCTTTGGGGGCACAATCTCAACCAGCGTGACGAATTTGCCGGCAGCGAGCTTCTCGCCAACCCGCGATCGCTCCTGAATTGGCATAGGCTGAAGAGCAGACGGCAGCCTGGTCTCGGAGGAGACCGCAGCCGGAGCACGCTTGGCGCTGCTCACGCGAATGGCTGACTTCATCACGCGGATGTGCTCTGGTGTAGTACCACAGCAGCCGCCTACGAAGCGCACACCTGCCGCTACAAATTTACGCGCATAGCTCGCCATGTATTCGGGCGAGCAAAGATAGATGTTTCGGCCTTCGACATTGCGAGGCATGCCGGCGTTCGGCATTGCGGATAGAGGAGCACTTGTCACCTGCCGAAGCCGTTCAATCGCGTCGAGCATCGCCACCGGACCGACGCTGCAGTTGATTCCAACCACGTCGGCTCCCCACTCGGTGAGCTTGGGTCCAAACTGTTCGGGTGTGGAACCGTCGAGACAGCTTCCATCTTCGTCGATCGTCACCTGGGCGACGACCGGCACATCCGGATTCACGTCGCGCGAGGCCAGAATCGCCTGATGCAGCTCATCAAGTGATCCAAACGTCTCAAGGATCAATAGATCGACGCCTCCTTCCACCAGCGCCTCAATCTGCTGACGAAACGAGTCGCGTGCCTCTTCGCGAGCGATCTTCCCTAGGGGTTCAATGCGAACCCCGAGCGGTCCCACGGCTCCCGCTACGAGTGCTTGAAAGCTCTTAGCAGCATCACGCGCCAGGCGCGCGCCTCCGAGGTTAATCTCACGGACTTTATCGACCAGTCCGTGGCGTGCCAGCCGGAAGCTGTTGCCGCCGAAGGTGTTTGTTTCGATAACCTCGGCGCCTGCATGAAGGTAGTCCTGGTGGATGCCTAAAATAAGGTCCGGTTGGGAGAGATTCAGCTCGTCATAGCAGCGATTAATGAAAATTCCCTTGGAATAAAGAAGGGTACCCATTGCCCCGTCGCACAGCACGGGACGAGCAGTTAAGGCCCCAACGAACGCTGAATCCGATGAACTCATGTGAAAATATGGTTCTTGCAATCTTACCTTAAGAGTTACCCCCTTCCGGCCGCAACTCACAACGGAGGATGCCGATTCTAACGGCATTCCGGAACTGGGCGATATCCATCATTAGTGCACACTCGTAACACTTACTAGCGTAACTTCTTCCGGCGGAAGTAAGGTGTTCTCTCGTTGACCCGTGTCTCTGGCGGGGAACATACTTTTTCACATCCTTCATTTCTCGCCGGAGCGCGATGCGCAAGCTCAGTTTGAGTCGTTGGCCCTTCTTCTGCCTATTGTTGGCTTTTTCTATTTGCTCACACGGACAAGGAGCTCGGGTCCGAGCGGCCAAAGATCCCGCCGACGTGGATCGCGAGGAGCCAGCTTCGGATCAGGACGACCACCAAGGCCGTGAAGAGTGGTTCCGCAGCGGCCGACAAGCGGCAGGCGAGCATGCAGCCGACCTGCTTCACCGAGCTTATAGTCAGAAGCAGCAGATGGCCGTCGGTGCTACCACCTCAGTCGATCAGTCCTCAACAACTCGTTCGCTTGCCGTTCCCGGCCAAAACACTGCCAACGGAATTCCCTTCAGCGGATCAACGTATCCGGGAAACTGGACTAGCGTCGGCCCTGCTCCCATCGCCTCTGATCCTGGTCAAGATTACGGAAAAGTGGTTGGGAGAATGACCTCAGCTGCGGTGGATCAGGGCGACTCCAGCGGGAACACCGTATATATCGGAGCAGCGTTTGGCGGCGTGTGGAAATCGACCAATGCCGCCGCTGCCGACCCAACGACGGTTCAATGGACTCCGATCATCGACGATCAGCCCACGTTGGCGGTGGGAGCCGTTACAGTTCAGCCCGGCAACAGCAGCATCGTACTCGTCGGAACCGGAGAGCCGAATAGCTCCGGTGATTCCTATTATGGAATGGGAGTTCTGCGCTCTGCAGATGCGGGAAAAACCTGGACGCTCATCAAGACCGCTGACAACGGTGCCAAGACCTTCGCGGGCTTGGGCGCCAGCAAGTTTGCGTGGAGCACGAATGCTTCGCAGCCAGGATTGGTCGTCGTCGGCATGGGCTCGACGAATGGAAAGCGCTACGGAGAGGATTCTGTCGGCGGACGAGGCATTTACTACTCGCAGGATGCCGGCCTCACTTGGCATTACGCCACAGTTAAAGATTCCACGAGCACAACGGTAACCGAAGGAACCGTCACGGACATCGCCTACAATTCCGCGACGGGAAGGTTCTATGCTTTCTACCGCTATCACGGATTCTATGAGAGCACCGATGGCGTGAACTGGACTCGCTCTGCGGCTCAGCCGCAAGGCACGCAAGCTCTCAGCATCGCGAATTGCCCGACCAGCCAACCCAATCCGAACCCCACCGGCACCTGTCCTCTATATCGAGGCCAAATTGCCATACAGCCGACTACGCACGACATGTATGCGATCTACGTCGATCAAAACGATATCTTGCAGGGTGTGTTCGTCACTTCAAACGGTGCAGCTTCTTGGACGTCACTGAGCACTAGCGGCAGCAGCGGCCACCTGGCGGACAACACCAGCACCAGCGAAGTCAAGCAAGGTGACTACAACCTCTGGATCGGAGCGGTTCCTACTGCGCAGGGCACTGACCTGATGGTAGGCACGCGAGACATTTTGAAGTGCTCGCTGAGCAGCTCCGACACTACTTGCGCTGCCGGATGGAAGAACCTGACGTTCGTTTACTCCTGCAATCCCATTGCGGCGCCGTCGCATGTTCATCCTGATCAACACGGATTCGGCTTCAGCATTGTAAATCCGCAGGTGATGTACTTCGTCAATGACGGCGGCGTATATCGCTCCCTCAACGGCGCAAACGGCAACGGCACGTGTGCATCAGCGAATCCATTTTCCAATCTCGATACCAATATGGGATCGGTTTCCGAAATGGTGTCTTTCTCCCAGCACCCAACAAATCCAAATGTGTTGCTGGGAGGTCTTCAAGACAACGGTACGCCCGCTCTCCTGGGGACCGGCGTCTCGCTGTGGCAGACCGTCAATGGGGGCGATGGCGGATACAACGAGATCGATCCCAACAATCCTGATGGCATCTGGTATGCGACCAACACCCGCGTATCGATTCAACAGTGCGACGCGACCAATAAGCAGGCAGCCCCGAACGGCCCCGGCATCCCCAATGCGGAGGCGTGCAATCCCGGAGCATTCGGTGCTGCTCCCTATCCGTCGCAGGGTCCGAACATCGGACCGACTCAGGTTGCGAACGACGGCTCCGAGTTTTACACACCCTATGTTCTCGATCCGGCGAATACGTCCAACCTGATCGTTGGAACCTGCCGTCTGTGGCGTGGGCCCGGAGTGGGCGGCAGCTCATGGCTCGACCCGAGCTCGGTCGCCAACAAGGACATCAGTCTCTCGTTCGATGGCAGCGCACTGCCCTGCGCCAACGGCTCAACGAAAGTACGCGCCATTGCTGCAGGCGGACCCGCTCCGAACGGTATATCGCAAGTCCTCTACGTGGGACTCGAGGGCGCCGGCACTCTCAACGACAGCGGAACCAATCTGGGACACGTCTTCGTGAATACTCAGGCCGACACCAACACTGGCACTTACGGTGCGGCGAGTGGCTGGACAGACGTTACCGCCAACATCGCTGCCAGCTTGAGCACATCAGGTGGCACATACGGCCCATATCCGATCTCGTCGATAGAAATTGATCGTCACGATGCAACTGGGCAAACCGCATATGTAACCGTGGAAGGCTTCGGTGTGAGTCACGTCTTCAAGACGACCAATGCAGGGCAGAGTTGGAGTAACCTCACGAGCAATCTGCCCGATTCGCCAGTGGACTCAATCGCTGTCGATCCCGATGATGCAAGCACGCTATATCTCGGTACTGATCTCGGCGCATTTATCAGCGTGGACGCCGGCGCAACCTGGCAAATTCTCGGGACGGGATTGCCTAACGTACCGGTCACGAAGGTTCGTGTGTTTAGCAGTGGTGGGGTGAAGCGCCTCCGAGTATCCACATATGGACGCGGACTTTGGCAATTTGCTTTGCCACTGCCGCCATCGGTCAGTGTCTCGCCCAGTTCACTTCAGCAGTTCAGTGGTTCGGTTCAGAATCCCAGCCAGCCACAAACGGTGACGGTAAGCAACCCGGGAGCGACAGGCACGAGCATCACGGCCATAAATTTTTCATCTGGGTTCTCAGAAAGCGGAGGCTCATGCGGAGTGGGTACATCACTCTCCGCGGGCACAAGCTGCGCGCTTCCTGTGGTCTTCATCGCAACAACGACAGGTCCGACGAGCGGCACACTGATGCTTACGGATTCCAGCGGCGCCACGCATCGGGTAACGCTTTCAGGCAATGGATCTGACTTCACAGTAAGTGCAGGTAGCGGTGGCACGTCTCAGACCGTAACCGCAGGCCAATCTGCGACCTACTCGCTGAACATCTCAGGCATAAACGGGTTTGTGGGAACCGTAACCGCAGCCTGCAGCTCCGGCCTACCCGCAGGAGCCGCCTGCTCATTCTCGCCAGCTTCAGTTGTGGTGAACGGCACGGTCACATCCACTGTGACCCTCACCATTTCGACAACCGCTCATTCCGGATCCCAGCCGGCACCCACGGCCAGTAGTATCAGTTCCGGATTCACAAACAGACGCCCCGGCAGCTCGCTCGCGGTGGTCCTGGCAGGACTACTGAGTCTTTGGGTTGTGTCGGACCGAAGAGTGATCAAGGGTGTACGGCGACCGTTTGCCGTTTTGAGTGTGCTGGGATCAGTAATGTTCCTTCCAGGCTGTGGCGGAGGCGCGAGTGTAAGCACAACCTCATCATTTGCGAGTTCGAACACGCCGGCTGGGAGTTACACAGTAACCGTTAGTTCCATATCGGGAAGGCGCAGTATTCCGCTTGCACTAACTTTAAAGGTCAACTGAGCTGTGACTCAAAGCTGGGTTACAGCTCAAATCGACAGCGCATCTCGCGAACGACCAGGCAGCAAAATCCCGATTAGCCCGTCCAAAATTCAGCTTCTCAGATTGCAACTCCGGGTGAGCCCCAGCGCGGGACAACCGGGCTGAGGCTGTTCGCATCATCAGCTTCGGTCTTAAATCTCACTCTGGAGAAGTGCATGCAGATTCGTGCGTTCCTTCGTTGGAGAATTTTATTTGGCTGCGCGCTGGTATTGAGCTTCGCAGCTTTGGTTCGAGAGCTGCCAGTCGTGTCCGCTCAAGTTTCGGCACCGCCCAGCAGCTCGATCAGCAGCACTTCAGGACAAGTAGCTTGGGATTTCAACCCAGTTGGTGGCGGGACTGTGGTTAATGTCGGGATTCAGGATATCTGTCCGCCCGAACTGTGTGACGACCACGACTTAACTATAGTTCTGCCTTCGCCGGCGGCGACGTTGTATCAGACCATGACGGCCAAGCTGACGCTTCAGTACACCTGGACCAGCACCGTTCCCACAGATCTCGATATTTTTGCCATCAGCCCCAGTGGCGCCGATCACGGTCCCGGATCGCCTGACGTTACGTCCATTGGCGCTGGCGAAGAAGACCTGACCGTTACCGATCCGATTGATGGATCGTGGCACATCCGTTCCGTCGCATCATTGGCGCCCATCCCAACCGGAGCACACCTGGTTGCGACGCTTACCGTAGCTCCGCGGCCGACCACGCCGCCACCTCCTCCGCCTGCGCCCGGCGCGCCAACGTTCACTAACTATCCTGCGCCGAACGACTGCACGGCTGGCCAGCAGCCGCCAGCGTGCATACAGCCGTCGCTCGGTTCATCGACGGCATCTACGCACGCCGCAGGCGAGCCTTCGATCGGGGTGGATTGGAAGACCGGCAAGACCTTTCTCCAAGCGGGAAACCACACGCTGCGGGTCACGTTTAATGACACTGTGTCTCCTGCAACCGCTTTCTGGGAAGACAAGCGCTCGCCATTTTCTCGTGTCAGCCTCGATCCAATTGGATTTGTCGACGACGGTCATCTCGGCGGTCCGAACAGGGTATTCACGTCACAGCTCGATGCCGCCTGCAGTGAAATGTCGTTTAGCGACGACGATGCCAATAACTGGCTACCATCCCAGGGCTGCGGCGTGCCGGCTGGAGCCGACCACCAGACAGTGGGCGGAGGCAAATATGCTGATCCTGCACCGGCACACCCGACTTATCCACACGCCATTTATTACTGCTCCCAAGAGATTGCCACCGCAATTTGCGCGCGTAGCGACGATGGTGGCTTGACCTTCGGGCCGGGCATTCCGATGTATACATTCACGACGGTGAATGGGGTTGACCTGCCAGCTGCACCCGGAACCTGCGGGGGTTTGCACGGACATGTGCGGGTCGCTCCCGATGGGACCGTATATGTCCCCAACAAGAATTGCCAGGATGTCAATCAGGTCAGCCGCCCGGGAGTAGCAGTCTCTGTTGACAACGGACTGACTTGGACAGTACGCACGATTCCGGATGGAAAGAGCCTCGCTCCCGGCAGCGATCCTTCAGTCGCGGCGGGTTTAAACAACACCATCTATTTCGGCTACATCAACGGTGATGGCCACGCGAAAATTGCGACGTCGAACAATCGCGGCATGAGCTGGTCGAAGTCCCAGGATGCCGGCACCCCATTCGGCGTCCAGAACGGCGAGTTTGCCGAAGTGATGGCTGGTGACGACGACCGTGCAGCATTTGCCTTCTTGGGTACGCAAACGCAAGGTGACACACAATCTGCCGACTTTCTCGGCCTCTGGCATCTCTACGTCGCTTTCACCTACGATACCGGGCGAACCTGGACCACGGTGGACGCAACTCCCGCTGATCCGGTGCAGCGCGGCTGCATATGGAACGGCGGCGGCAGCAATCCGTGCCGCAACCTGCTCACTTTAACGACGTTACAGTCGACAAATTCGGGCGCGTCCTGGTCGGATATGCGGATGGCTGCACCGGCTCGTGCGTTACTGATGCGACTCAGAACGCCTCGACAGGACCAGCCAGCGCGCAGGATGCTCTGGCCACTATTGCTCGACAGGTCGGAGGTCGCGGCCTGTTTAAGGCTTTCGACGGCACACAATTCGGGACCAACTCTGGCGACTACGAAGGCGGGGGAAAATTATGCTATGGCGATCCCGCCAAGGGTATCAGCGGCGACCCCGACTGCAATAAGTACAACAATCGGTAAATCAACGCTAATGCCGGTGCGAGATCTCGCGCCGGCATTTCTTTGTCAGGGGCGCGCCCAATGAACGCACGAAGAGGTGTGCTGCACATCTGCGCATTTGTGTTGATCCCAATTTGGGCACCAGCCAGCGCGCAGCAAAGAGCTGCCGATCGCCGGTCGCACGAGCCGATCAGCACAAACGTGAACGCTTGCGCACTGCTCACCGGCAACGACATCCAGACAGTACAAGGCGAGCGACTCGTGGAAACAAAACCTACCAGTCAACCTTCAGCCGGCGCTGTTTTTTACGAATGCGTCTATCGCACTAAAACGGCAAGCAAATCGGTAAGCCTGGCAGTGGCCGTTCCCGCTGCCCACTCACCCAGCAACTCGGCGCAGAATCTATGGCGACAGCAATTCCATCCGGCTGAAAGCTCCCGCGAAGCAGGCGAACACGAAGGCGAAAAAGCGCGGCTTATTTCCGGATTGGGTGATGAGGCCTTCTGGATCAACACACCCGTCACCGGTGCGCTTTACGTTTTGCGCGGCAATACTTTTTTCCGCATCAGTGTGGGAGGCATTCGCAAAGAAGCGGAGCGCCTTTCAAAGTCGAGAGCTCTAGCCGAAGAAATCGTGAGCCGTCTCAACCGGACAACAGCTCGATAGCGCAGACAGACGATCGAACATGGAGTGAGACATTAACGGGCTGGTACCGCCTTATCAAGCGCACTGTCTCGCTTATGAAAAGAATGTGCCGGTTGGCAAAGACTATGGCAGCGAATCCGGATTGCGTCTGCGAAATGCGAATCGCCAAGTGTGCGGGGCCTGAGTCAGTCTGAGTACTGCGGCCGCTGCAGAGTATTTCACCTCATCTTTGTCGTCTTTCATCGCTCCCAACACGGCGGAGAGCAGCCTCCGATCGCCTCGCTCCGCAATCGCGTTGATCGCCGCCACACGCACGTGCCAACTGCTGTCGGCAGTGGCATCGGACAGCGCTTCTGCGGCTGTGGGCTCGGGATCGGTGGCCAGAACCTTGGCGGCGGATGCGCGTACGGCAGAATCGCTTCCTCCGTGCAGCACGCGAAAGGCTTCCAACCCCATGCCCCCGAAAGGCACAAATCCAATGCCTTCTTCAAAGCCCATCTGCGCCAGTTTCTTGGGATCTTTAAGCGTGTCGAGTTCGGTGGAAATTGCTCCCTTGCTACCTTTCCGCTGTCCCGTCAGCACCTGGTAATAAACGTCATATCCCTTCTCGTTTTTCAACTGAACGAGCGACTGCGCGGCAGCCAGAGCTACGGAAGTTTCTTTGTCATTTGTAGCTTCGATTAATTTAGCCATTGACCCGCTGGCTTGCATCTGCCCTAAAGCCGCTGCGGCAGCGGCGCGCACTTCCGGCTTTTCGTCTTGCAGCGCCTCTTCGGCCAGTTCGATGGCACGTCGGTCTCTCAGAACTATTCCTAGCGCACCTACCGCAGCCCGCCTGGTATCAGCACTCTTGCTGCTTACGCCAGACTTCAGCAACTCCCAGGCTTGCCGGCTAGGTCTTTCCGTAGAGAGACTCTGTGCATGAGAAGGGCCGCTAGTAAAAAGCAGCGAGACAGTGAGCGTGACGACAGCGATACACGAAGAGCGCAAGTTCATAGCCGGCCGGGCTCCTCCAGAAGGGGAACAGGAAGGAAGTGGTAAGTAGGATGAAAGTTGAACCCCAGGACGTTGCGCGGCTGCTGATTCTTAGAGTTGGCGGGCGGCGGCTACTCGCGACGATTGATCTGATTGCGTGAGCAGCTCTCAAGCTGTGAGATCGGACAGCATACAGCCTGTGCCGTGCGGGATAGACAGTGAGCGGGGATTCAGATTCACGCCGATCGGATCAAGGAACGCGAAAACGAGTATTCTGACTCAGTAGCTGTGAAGAAACCTGCCAAAAAGAAGATCGCGAAAACATCTGCGCCGAAAAATCCAACCCAAAAAGGGAACGAGGAATCACTCGCCGGAATTCTTACCGGCTGGCCTAGCATTGCCAAATACCTTGGTCAACCTACTGCCGTGGCGCAACGCTGGGCCAAAAGCGGAATGCCCGTCGAGCGCAAAGGCCGGTCAATGACCGCGAAACCAGAAGAGCTCAACCAGTGGCTCAGCCAAGAAGCCGGGACGAAAGCATCCGTCCATATTGCGCAGGCAAGCGACCAAGATCTCCTTGGCGATCTGCGGCGCGCCCTGAAGGAAGCGCCGCAGCACCAAAACTTAACTAGGGCACCGCGTTGTTGGCGGATACTCGCGGCAGGATAGAATCACATTGCCGCTAGGGCAGCATGGCGCACGTGATCCATGTCGGCACGAATGAAGCGGTCCTGACAACAAGAAAAGTCATTCTCGAAAAAGCTGGCCACCACGTGGCACTTGCCCGCAATCTCCGGGAGGTCATTGCCGCATGTGAAACCAGGAAATTTGACGTTGGCATCGTTGGGCAGGCTCTCCCGCCAATGGAGAAACTGCGCGTCAGCCACACTCTGCGCGAGCGCTGTCCAGACATCAAGCTCCTGGAGTTTCACAACGCGCTCAGACCGGATGTGGAGTTCGCCGACGCTCATCTCCGAGTGGCTGAGACCTCACCGGAGGACCTCATCACAACGATCGATCAGCTCGCGTCTGGTCAAAAAAAATAAACTATCAGAGTAGGCTGGTTCTGGTCAGGGGTATCTTCGCTACTTGTCTCCGGGTTCGCCGCCATGTAAGAGAATGATGAAGCAGTGTTGACGTTGCGCCAAGTTCAAGGGAAGCCTATGAAGTGGTGGTTTGGAGTACGAAAACACAATCAAACGGAGGGCGCGAAGGTCTCTATGTACACGCTGTCCAACTGCCCGTCGTGCGAGAAGGCCAAAAAGTTTTTTGTCGAGCGCCACATCCCGTTCGAGTTCACGAACTACGACCTCGCGGATCAGCCGACACAGGACAAGATCATGCGCGAGATCGAAGCTGAGGACGTGCAGGCCTTTCCCTTCGTTCGGATTGGCGATCAGATCGTTCAAGGCTACGATCCGAAGCGCTACGCCAAGCTGCTGGGGATAACATTTGAAAGGATGTCCCGTATCGGGAATCGATACTCGTCCAGCCGTCGCGGGAAAGGATAGACGGTCCGAACTATCGGCTAAGCGGCACCCTGAATGCGCCAGGCGTAGGTCTCAAGCTCCGGCCGGCGCGCAAACATTTGCTCCATCATGTCAATGGGCCAATTCAGGAATGCGCTGACCATGGCATCGTCAGTGCAGTAACGCTTGTCTTCCGGAAGGCCAAGCACGATTTGCTGAGCCCTTTCGCAGGCCTGCGACACTAGAGTTCCTCCATGGGGGAAGGATGCTCCTTATTAGGTGCAGCTACATAGCCATAACCTAAGCTGTTGAAAACATTGAACTACATCGTTTATGCTTAGCCGCCCAGGTATGGATTTTTTTCCATCATCAGCCATGCGGCGAGTGCTTTTTGCCCAGCAGCGCAGGTCTTCAGATGTGCTGCATTCTTTTAGTCGCGATCATCATACGCGCACGCTTTTACCGTCCCAACCGGCCGCGCTCTCTTGGCTGCGTACCATCACGCTGTTTGCGCGCGATCAACCTGGACCTGGTGCACGCGGTGTGGCTGGCAAAGACAAAGAGAAGACCGGCACATGATTCCGTCGTATGACTACAACATCGTGTGATTGTGACAAGTGCCATATCGTATGGACCATCGAGTGGACTCCACATGAGCACGGCGATTTCGCTATTCCAGAACCACAGACGATTACTCTGTGCGAGCACCGAAGGCGAAGGATTCGTGGCAGCGTAGGCGCGATAAGCTTCACGCCTTATCCGGGTTTCGCATGTAATGAGTGCATACGACTAAAGCATGCCGAAAGACTTGCGGCTGGCAGGCTTGGTAGATTCGCAAAGCAAAACCGTGGTAAAGCTCCGTGGGAATATCAAGAACAGCGTAATACCTTAGAATTCATGGCGCGAGAAGCAGCCGCGAAATTCCTCGGACACAAGATGACAGCGCACGCAGGATCTGACTACTCAGGCCCGCGCAAGTAAATAAGTGTGAGTGAATTGCATCCCACAGCAAAAGTATTCGGCTGGGTCGGCCCGATTTCTTCCCTGGTAGAACCAGCCTCAAAACGGGAGGTATCGCGGCGCGTTTCCTTGGCCGCATCCGCCGCCGCTACAGGAAAAATAGTGCTATCCGCAGGCTGCGCCTTTGGATTTCTTCTTTGGCTTGCCGTTCCCCAGCGCAAGATCTGCCAATTCCAGATATCGGTTGTTGGTCGCTGATGCAGGATCGTGAATGATGGTCTGCGGCGGACGGCCCTGATGCTTGCGGAGTAATTCGTAATCAATCCACAAACCGAGCTCGTGGTCCTCGCCCGGTTTTCGGATGCTGCGCTTAGGCTGCGCCTTGCGCTTATCGACGTTTCGCTGCTGCATGGGGCCGGCAAAAAAGGTGAGTTGCCGCCCAGTGTAACTTAAATGTTCTAAAAAGCAACAGAAATCCACGCTCAAAAACGCGGCAGATGACCCATGACCTTAGCGACGGGGGGCGCCTCATGGTTCGCATCGTTCGCCCGCTCATCTCATCCAATCCAAGATGGGTCAATCCATGGGTAACGAGTTGGCAGTTTCGGTGCTGGATCTTGTCAGCATGCGGACAGGTGAATCTGCGGGCAGCGCGATCGGCCGCTCGCTCGATCTGGCACGGCATGTCGAGCAGTGGGGATACAAGCGTTACTGGCTTGCGGAGCACCACTCCATTCCCGGACTTGCCTGTTCGGCCACGCCGGTGCTGATTGGGCATGTGGCGTCCGCGACCAAGACGATTCGCGTCGGCAGCGGCGGGGTGATGCTGCCCAACCATGCACCGCTGGTGGTAGCCGAGCAGTTTGGCACGCTCGAAGCACTGTATCCCGGACGGATCGATCTCGGATTGGGACGCGCTCCCGGCGGGGATTTTCATACTATGCGCGCCCTCCGCCGGGACCATGGGCAGGGTGGCGATAATTTTCCGGCGCTGCTCGCAGAATTACAGACATATCTCGGACCGGAACAGCCGGGGCCTGCGGTAAAGGCGATTCCCGGGCAGGGCAGCGATGTGCCCATCACGTTATTGGGTTCGAGCGGCTTCAGCGCGCAGTTGGCGGCCCAAGTAGGATTGCCATTTGCCTTCGCCGCCCACTTTGCTCCTGAGTATTTGTATCGAGCAGCGCGGCTCTACCGCGAGCACTTCCGGCCCAGTGACGCGCTGCGCAAGCCCTACTTCATGATCGGCGTGCAGGTGATTGCCGCGGAAACGGACGCTGCTGCGCGTCGGCGCTTCACCACACCGCAGCAACGCTTTCTGCGTCTGATCCGAAATCAGCCGGTGGAACTGCTGCCGCCAGTAGAGTCGATGGAAATGCTGTGGCAGCCCTGGGAACGGGATGCCGTCGAAGAAAAGCTGAGCGCAGCTATCGTGGGATCGGATGCAACTGTCAAGGCCCGATTAGAGAAATTGGTGGGCGACACCGGCGCGGATGAGGTAATCGTGGTTACCGATACGTACGAGCATGACGACAGGTTGCAGTCGTATCAGCGAGTCGGCGCCATCGCGAAGACGATCGAGGCGAAGTCGAACGTTCCTGTTGGAGTCTGACGGAAAACATCACCACAGAAGAAACAGAGGAAAGGAAGGAAAGACCAAAGCGGAGAGCTTTGGATTGGTGTTTCCTCAGTATTCCTCTATGTTTCCCCCGATGATGACGAACTGCCGCAACCAGAGAAACCACCAACGTTCACAAACCCGCAACTTCGCGCGGATTAGGATACAGCTAAAGGCAGTTGCCGCATGGCTGATACGATATCCTTCTTTGCCTTCGGCGAAGCTTACATTTTCCCGCGCTTTACGCGAGACGTTGGTGCAAACGCTTAGGAAACAGTTTTTTCTGCGTCTGTCTAAGCAACATCTTCCCTGTGCCGATTCTGGAACTCGTCGCACACGCTGCATCGGCCGACAATCTTCGGGCGCTCTCTCCGCAGATTCTCTTCA
>DATLKS010000124.1:0-10078 GCA_035538255.1 Terriglobales bacterium | reverse complement strand
ATTGGCAGTTGATGAATAATGCAGTGGCAAGGGTTGGTGGATGAGCCGCCGCCGGAAGAAGTAAAGCAGCTCCTTTGTTCCACTCCTAGATTCTCGCTCCACGAGCAAGAACTCGCACGAGGTCAAATCTCGGTCCTATCGATCTCTTCGGCTGGTATTATCAGGTCTCTTTTTTCCCCCAACCGGCTCAGTCGTTCAAAGAACATTTGAGGGCAATTATGCGTTTAGCGCTCATCGTGTTTTGTACTGCCTTGCTCACGACAGTGACCTTCGCCGCTGACACTCCACAGCAACTTTCTGCCAGTGACGTACAGGTGCTGCTGGATCGAATTGACAAGCTGGAAAAGCGCATCGCCGATCTCGAAGCGAGACAATCAGGTTCGACGCCTCCCGCGGCGACAGCCACTGCGCAGAATCAACCGCCACAACCTGCGCCCGCGCCAACCCCGGAGTCAAAGGAGCCCAAGCCGCCCCGCACATCAGAGATGGAAGAGATGGAGGGCATGCACACCGTGCTTGGCCGCGGAGAGGAGTATCCGAACCTGAAGATCCGCGGATTCGGCGACGTGGACTTCTCAGCGAATGATCATCGCGGCACGACGAGCGGCTTCCAGGTTGGACAATTCGTGCTGCATTTTGCTTCGGCGCTGTCGCCCAAAATCAGTTACTTCGCGGAAGTCAGCTTGAGCGCGACGCCCAGCGTTTACAACGTCGATCTGGAAAGGACGATCATCCGCTACGACTGGAACGATCTGGCGAAGATCTCTTTCGGGCGGTATCACACGCCGATCAACTACTGGAACACCGCCTTCCACCATGGAGCCTGGTTGCAGACAACAATCAACCGTCCCGACATGATCGTGTTCGGCGGCCGCTTTATTCCTGTGCACTTCATTGGAGCGCAATCCGAGGGCTCGGTTCCAGCCGGCGCGCTTGGCGCTGGTTACAATTTGGGAATCGGGAACGGTCGTTCGTCAAACATCGCGCGCGCTGGAGATAGCGGCGACGCAAACAACAATCGCGCCTGGCTGGGAAACTTCTATCTGCGGCCTCCCTCGTTGAAGCATTTCCAAATCGGCGGCTCGGTGTACCACGACGAGATCACGTTGCCTGCAGCCGCTATCCTACCTGATGGCCAGAACTTCCGCGAATGGATCTCCTCGGGACATCTGATCTGGACCGGTGAGACTCCGGAGTTCTTCGCGGAATTCGCTAACGTGCATCATCGCAGCATTCTCACGGGGCGGACCTTCGATAACCAAGGCGGATATGTGCAGATCGCGTATCGGTTCCCGTTCGACGCGAAGAAATGGAAACCGTATTATCGGTATGACTATCTGCAGGTACCGGCCAACGAGCCGACTCTTCCGGATTTCACCAACGTGCGCAAATCGACGCTTGGCATCCGTTACGATATCTCCGATTTCGCCGCCTTCAAGGCGGAGTATCGCAATGGACGCGGGAATCCCCTGCCCCAGAGTTCAAACGCGGTTGCGGTGCAAACGGCCTTTACTTTCTGAGGAGCCACATGGATCTGCGAACAAGAACAAACCAACTGCTCTTGCTTACGATCATGTTCCTGGGCGGGGTACTGGGCGGACATGCGCAATCGAAGTCGAGCGATGTGGCGGTTGTGGTGAATCCCTCGGCTCCGGTGAGCGACCTCTCTCTAAGTGAAGCCCGCACCATCTTTCGCGGTGACCGGCAATACTGGTCAAAGGATCTGCCCATCGTGTTGCTGGTGCGCAATCCTCCGAGCCGGGAGCGCGACGTGATCCTGAAGCAGCTCTATTCAATGACGGAAGCGGAGTTCAAGCAGTATTGGATCGCCAAGATCTTCCGCGCCGAAGCCACCTCAGGGCCAAAAATCGTTTACTCGAACAGCATGGCCGCTGACCTGGTGAGCGTGATTCCCGGCGCGATCGCATTCATTGCCGCCAGGGACGTGAATCCCAATTTGAAAGTGGTGAAGATCGACGGCCATCTGCCGGGCGAGGCGGGGTATCCGCTGAGGTAGGGGACTCATTTGGGCCATGGTTCGGAAATACTCATATGAATGGCGGCGCAGCAGCTGTCTTATCCTCTCCATACAATCGCGATTGCGAGTCGGCGGGATTGAGTCACTGCCGGGTTTCCTACCTGCCCACTTGCGTGCTTTAAAGGGCTTCCCAGATTCTCTGCCGTGTTCTCCGCGGCTCCGTGGTGACGGCCTCGGCCGAGGCGGCGGTATCCACCTTCGCAACCCTGGAAAGAAAAATCCCCGCTCGCAGAGTGTTTCATTGCGAGCGGGGTTGCGTGCGTGTCAAAAGCCGATTACTAGAAGACTAACTTCGCTCCCAGCTGGAAGACTCGGGGATCGAAAGTCGAACTGACTTGCCCAAAACTCGTATTGGTGTTGAGGGCGGGATTATTTTTGTCCGGTACAAAACTGGTGTTGATGTTTCTGAATTGTCTGTGATTCCAGGCGTTAAAGGCGTCTGCACGGAATTCAAATCGACGGGTTTCGCCGAAAGCAAAATTCTTGAACATCGACAGGTTCCAGTTGTCGCGTCCCGGACCGCGCAGGCTGTTGTAACCCAAGTTGCCCCAGGTGCCTGCGGCCGGCGCGGTGAAGGCAGAGGTATTGAACCATTGAAGCGCGTTTTGTGGATAGCTGATGGTGCCTGTCAGGTTCGGCCGATTTGTGCAAGTTCCCAAGGGAATGCTGCAGACGTTAGTCCCCCCGTTGGTGACATTGATCGGCAGCCCCGACTCCATGGTCACAATACCCGACAGCTCCCAACCTCCAAGAGTCGTCTTCAGAAGTCCGTTGTCGCTGTTCTTCAGGAATGGGATCTGGTAGTCGAAATTAACGAAGGCAACATGAGTCCGGTCGTAAATTGAGGGACCTAGATCGTACTTCCAGCCGACGTAAGGATTGGATACATTGGCCAGATCGAGGCCGCTGCCTCCGGTGCTCGGATCAATGGAGCGCGACAACGTATACCCGAACTGGAGCATCAAGTCGGTTCTGACGTTCCCGTGCAGGTCAAGCTGCAGCGAGTTGTAATGAGCGTTTGCCTCGTTCTGCGCAAGCGTGAGCGCGCGGAAGCCTTGGAAAGGCACCACGGTGTTGTAGTTGTTGTTATTGGCCTGCAAACTCGGCAAGAGGCTCGCAGGCGGCAGATTGATGTTGCGATAGTCGTTCTGATGCCGAGCCTGACTGCCGACATACGACGCCGAGATCACTGCCCTGCTTCCCAATGCGTGTTGCACTCCAGCGCTGTACTGGTAGCTCACCGGCGCCTTATAGTTATTGCTCGCAAGCCCGGTGATACTGGGTACCACAATGGGCAACCCACTAAGAGTGGCGCCGGACCGCACACTCATTTTTGGGTTAGTAAGAAAGACGTCGTTAAGTCCCGCGTTGGCGCTGAACGGAACGTTCGTACCTCCGTTGTACATGTCATTGCCCTGGACGCGCTCGTACATCGCGCCAAATCCCGCGCGCACCACGGTCGTCCCTGTGCCAGTCACGTCGTAGGCAAATCCCACTCTGGGACCGAACTCAGCCCAGTGATCCTGGACCATGCCATGAGGAACTCCCGGCTGACCGGAGATTCCGATACCGTTCAGATAGAACTGAACGCCCTGAAGAATCGGATTGGGACTGGTTCCCAATCCCGGACTCGCAGCTGCGCAGGGTGCTGGATTGCCCGGTCCGGCACAAATCTGAGTTCCGTTTGCATTGGCAAATAACGGCGCCTTCGACGGATCGTACATATTGGGATAGAAGTTGGAAAAGCGGTTATTGGCTTCATACGTGTGCGGAGCACCATCCCATCGCAGTCCTAGATTTAGAGTCAGACGTGGAGTCGTTCTCCAGTTGTCCTGCACATAGGCTGCCCACGACACGTTGTTCCAATGACCATTGTCGTGAACGGCGTCCTCGGAATACGAGTGCGCATATCCGAGGAGGAAGTCTGCGAAATCGTTTCCCGTATAGGAACCGTCGAACGCAAATGATCCTTGAGTTGAGGCGAACACATCCTGGATCTTTTTGTACAGAGCCCAGCTCCCGCCGTATTTGAACTGGTGCTTGCCGGTTGACCAGGAGACGTCATCGCGAATCTGATAGTCATCGGCCTTGTTCACCCATGGTTCCCAAGTTACCGTATAGTTCGTGCCCGTCGATCCGCTCAGGTTAATCGAGGGAATTCTGTTAAGTGCATTCGGACCCGTGAAGAGGCGGTTAAAAGTGAAGCCCGACGGGGCAGTGTAGATTCCCTTTGGAATGATGTTGATGCGGTTGCCGTTGTAGTTGAAGGCGATCTCATTGAGCAATCGCGGGTTGATGATGTGACTGGCATGAACGACGGCACTATATGACGGATTTCCGAAGGTGTCGCCGATAGTCGGAACGTTGTCGCCGCTCCACTGCGCCGTGCCGAAACCCTGCGAAATCTGCTCAGCGACGAAGTGGCCGAAAACGGAGAACTTGTCGCTGAAATTGTGATCTGCGCGAACAATCTCTTCTCGCACGTTCGTAGGAACGTTGTTGCCGCCGATGAATTGGTTACCGCTTGTCGGAGCCGGGAAGATTCCGGCCTTCAGCAAAAGCTGCGCGTTAGGATCAAGCAAGGATGCGGGAATCGTGTTGTTGGGAAATTGCTGGCCGGGAACCAAACCGAGGGCCGCGTACTTGGCCAGTAGAGTCGTCGAGAGTTGGTTCGCCTGGGGAACGGTGATGGTGCTCGGGAACGCTCCGCCATACGTGCTCGTCAACGGGACTGTTTGCTTCAGCGTTTGGCCCTGAATAAGGCTGCGCCATTCCATGTTATAGAAGAAGAAAGTCTTGCTGCGATCGCTGTTGTACAGCTTCCCAAGCGTCACTGGCCCTCCAACATTGAAGCCATACGTGTTAAACCGTAGTTTGGCGACCGGACTTGGCTTTCGGCGGAAATAGTCGCGCGCATCCAAGGCATCGTTGCGATCGTATTCCCAAAGAGAAAAGTGAAGTTTCTTTGTTCCTGATTTGAGAACCGTCGTCATTGTTGCCGCCGATGACAAGCCATATTCGGCGCTGTAGTTCGAAGTCAGCGCGCGAAATTCCGACAGCGACTCCAGAGAAGGCATGACGCTAAAATTACCTGACCCGCCGCGGTCAAGGTCCTCACCGCCATCCATTAAGTAGATGTTGTGACCGGGCCGCTGGCCGTTGAAGCTGACCGCCGCGTCTCCTCCGACGGGAGTCGGGGTCTGGAAGTCACCCTGGTTACTGGATGCCCCAGGGGTCAGATTGATGAGCGTATAGATGCTTCGGCCATTGGTCGCAAGCTGCGAAATTTGGCGGCCGTTGATGACGTCGCTAATCTCGCTCGATTCCGATTGGACCTGCACTGCGGTCGCTTCCACAGTGATGCGCTCCTGCGCAGCGCCGAGCTCCATTTTGAAATCCATGCGAGCGCGATCGTTCACATTGAGAACAATGTTCTTGGTAACCGGTTTGAATCCTCCGGATTCGACCTGCACGGTGTAAGCTCCGATTGGGAGACCGGGAGCAACATATTGTCCATCGCTGTTGCTGGTGAAGTGGCGGCTCTGTCCTGTATCGGTTTTTGTAACTGTGATGGGCGCGTTGGGGACTGCGGCTCCTGTAGGGTCAGTCACAGTTCCCACGATGGTCGCTTCTTGTGCGAACGCCTGGGCGGCAAAGACTCCGACCAGGACGAAGAGCATGGCGATCAGCCGGGTGCTGTTTCGCTTTGCAGAGGGGGTGAAAGTCTCCACGGGGTGGTTGGGCGAAAGCTTCATGGCTTGCCTCCGGAGATTTTTCAATTTGAAATTCACAGACCTCGCCGTCAACACTAAAACGATTTAGGCTGGAATTTCGGCAGGAACTTTGGCACGGGTTGTAAGACGTTGTCAATACTTTTTTGCTGCAGCATTTCCGCTACGAAGGCGGGCAGGTAAGAGACCGCTGGCTGCGTTCCCGCCTGAGGATGGCTTTATCGCGGCAAGGAAGGTGGAGTATTTGGCATCTTAGGGGCCAGCGTTTGATCGGCTTTCTCGTGCAAAGAAACGACTTTCGCGAACTCTTTCTCGGCTTCTGCTTTCTTTCCGGTTGCCTGGTAGATGCGGGCCAGGCGATAGTGGGCGTCTGGTTGAGCCGGGTCGAGCACCATAGCTTTGCGAAGCACCACCGTTGCTTCGTCGTATTTTTTCTGCTGAGCATAAATGGACGCTAGATCTATGTAGGCGAACCGCAGATCGTCTTTCAGCTCTATGGCCTTCTTCAAGAAAGATACTGCAACCTCGAAATTTCTCTTTTTCATCTGGATATCGCCGAGATATGCGGTCGCCTGGGCGTGCTTCGGATCTATCGACAACTCATTGTCGAACTCACGCGTCGCTTCATCGTAATTTTGCGTTTTGAAGTACAGGTAGCCGAGCCCAAAATGGACATTGGGCTCGCGCGGCGCAACTCGCGCGGCTGTCTGAAATTCTGCAATCGCCTCTCGTGTGCGATTCAAGCCATCGAGCGCTTCGCCGGTAAGCATGTGAGCGGCGGCGGAATCGGGTTGCTTTTCGAGAATCTGACGGAAGCCCTCCAGCGCGCATGAGTACCTCTTCGCCCAAAAACAGCTCTGAGCGAGAATCTGCTGCAACTCCACGTTTCCGGAATCGCCTTTAGCCACAGGCTGCAACCGGTCGGCTGCTTTCCCAAATTGCTTTGCTCCGTAGTAGCTAAGACCAAGCAGCGTGCTGGCCTGCGAGTTGTTGGGGTCAGCAGACAACGCAGCTTTCAGCGGCGGTATCGCTGCTTGAAACTTTCCCTGCTTGAATTCGGCGAGTCCCAAATTCAAGTTCACTCCAGGAAGATTTGGATTGAGTTCAAGAGCTCGCCTATAAGCGACAGCAGCTTCCCGGAACTTCTCTAGTCTGGATAGATCCACTCCCATGCTGGCGAAAGCTCCAGCATCCTTCGGATTCTGTTTTGTGACCGCCTGCCATACCTGAACGGCATCAGCCCATCGGCCTTGCTGCTCTAGCGCGAGCGCGACAGAGGGAGTTGAATTTTGCGAGATGGCGTATGCGAAAGCAAACAGTCCGAGGAGGGAAAGCGCTAACTTCATGGTCCGGGAGGCCATGTTACATCAGAGAATCAAGCCTGTTTTCGGTTCCTCCACTCTTGTACCTCCAGGAAACACGGAGCGGATCGTGCACGCACCAGAATTCGAGGGCCAGCGGCTCGGCTGGCCAAATGTCAGCCCAGTGCAGTAACGCTGGGTAGGATGCACATGAATCCGAGCGCCGGAGGCGCGGCACTTGTCCAATTGCACATCATCGGAAATGGCAACCGGCCGAGTGCTTAAGATTCAGCAGGCTGGGAAGCCGTCGCCCCACGGTGAGACCCAGAATGGGACACATCGCGGGGACGTGGCCGGTGACTCGCAGGCGGGGCCGCAGTCGATTCCCGCACAACGAGTTTAGGCTCAACCAGGATTTCTCGCGGCTTTTCGCTGGATTGCTCGATGCGTTTGATCAATGTGCTGGCGGCGAGCTCGCCCATCCGTAACAACGGCTGGCGAATGGTAGTCAGGCGTGGAATGTTGAAGGCGGCTTGCTCGATGTCGTCGAATCCGATGACAGAGATATCGTCGGGGACGGCGAGCCCGGCATCGCGGAATGCGCGGATCGCGCCGATCGCAGATCCGTCGTTGAAAGCCACGAGCGCGGTGAACTCGTGCGAGACCTGCAGCAGCTCCTTGGCTGCGTGATATCCCAAATCGGACATCGTCGTATTGTTGCACTCGGGATATTTCCCGAGCTCGCGCGTCAGCTTTGGCGCGATCACCAGACCGAGATCGGCCGCCGCTTTTTGCAGACTGAGCCAACGGTCTTCAGAGTCGCCGTTCCCTTTTGGTCCGCGAAGAAAAGCGATCTTCTGATGTCCTAGTTTCAGCAGATGCTTCAGCGCCAGGCTGGCCGCTCGGGCATTGTCGATGACGATACTGCTTACGTCGGGAGCCTCGGTGATGTCTGAAACGGCTACCACGGGAACGGATAAGGATCTCTTCAGCGGAGTATTGATAAAGATCATCCCTTCGACTCCGCGATCGAGCAGAGTATCCGGTGACTTCTCGATCAATTCCGGTCCTCCACGGTGGCTTACGACAAAGTAGAAGTAGCCCTGCTTGACCAACTCTTTCTCGATGCCGCTAATTAGAGATGCCGAGAACTCATCACCAATATCCGGCACCAAAACGGCAACGCAGTACGTGCGCTTGCCATGCAGATAGCGGGCAAATACGTTGGGCCGGTAATTAAACTCGCGGACCGCTTCCCAGATGCGGTCCTTGGTCTTTTGCGCGATGGTGCTGGCCAGCGGAGAGTCGCTGATTACAACCGAGATGGTCGTCGGAGAGAGCTCAAGATGGCGTGCCAGGAACTTCAGCGTGACACGCTGTCCATTCCCATTTGCACCTGGACGACCGTTATCGCTGCCCGTTGGTTTTCTTCCCATTTCGATTCAGACCCACCGGAAGAGCTCTCTTAGCGTGACACGATTAAATACAGCTAGGCAAGGCAAAAACCACGCTGTCCCGCCAAATTAAGTTGGATTCGCACCCTGATTTTGCTAGTTAAATCGTTTTACCGTCTTCAGCGGCAGCACGGATTATCGCACAACCACTAGATAACGTGGATACGGCGGCCCTCGGTCGCTTGTTCCGTGGAAAAACAGGAACCGAGTTCAGGCGAGAGCTGTCAATAGCGGTCTTTGAGCAAGGTAATCTCGTACCAATCACATGCCCGAGGAAACCCGCGGATCTAAGGGTAAAACATAAAACCACTGCAAGGGCATGCGTGCCTGAGTAAATTGATTCGTTTCTCCACGTGAATTGGGCAGACAAAGCAGGGCAACATTCATAACTGTTCGCCGACGCAAATTGCACTTTCTTTTGCAGAATGTTTCAGTAATAATTCACGTGTTTCTCGGCTTCTAAATCGTTTGAGGCTTGGTTATCACTTCTCCCGCGCAAGCAGTCGGCGAAGCTGCCCATTCCGAAACAATCAGCTACACGTGTAAGCTTTTGGCGTTGAGGACTACTTGTCGGCACTCCTTCTAGGAATCGATGTTGGTACCGGCGGCACGCGCGCGCTGCTGATCAATGACACGGGACGCGTCCTCGCTTCGAAAACAGCTGAGCATCAGCCGTTCGCCACACCCCAGACCGGATGGGCGGAGCAGGAGCCGCTCGACTGGTGGCGGGCCTGCCGCGAAGCCGTCCGCCAGTTGCTCAGCTCTTCAGGAACGAAAGCAGAGAGCGTTAGGGCAGTCGGATTCTCCGGACAGATGCATGGCGCCGTGCTGCTCGATCTAGCCGGTAATGCGTTACGCCCATCATTAATCTGGTGCGACCAGCGCACAGCCGAAGAAGCTCGTGAACTCACGCAGCAGATAGGAGAAGAGCGGCTGATTGCCTGGACATGCAATCCCGCGCTGACGAACTTCACGCTTACCAAGCTGCTTTGGGTACGAAAGCACGAGCCGCGCGTCTATGAGAAGTTCCGCATGCTGCAGCTTCCGAAAGACTACGTCCGCTTTCGCCTTACCGGCGAGTATGGCATGGACATGGCTGACGCATCGGGAACGCTGCTGCTCGACGTCGCGCACCGCCGCTGGTCGCCAGAGATGGCGAAAGCTGCGAACATCTCTCTTACAACACTGCCGCCGCTATTTGAGTCGTCCCAGGTATGCGGAAAAGTTTCCAAAGAGGGAGCTGAAGCAACTGGTCTGGCGGTCGGCACACCGGTTGTTGCTGGCGCGGGAGATCAGGCGGCCGGAGCTGTCGGACTTGGAGTTGTTGCTCCAGGAGCCGTACACGCAACTATCGGGACTTCCGGCGTTGTCTTCGCCTCGACTGACCGGCCCGCGATGGATCCGCGCGGACGCCTACATACTTTTTGTCACGCAGTTCCTAACCGCTGGCACGTGATGGGAGTCACACAAGCAGCGGGCCTTTCCTTGCGCTGGTTCCGTGACCAGTTCGGAACAACCGCTTCAAAACATGGCGATCCATATGACATGCTCACT
>DATLKS010000123.1:0-11006 GCA_035538255.1 Terriglobales bacterium | reverse complement strand
ATCCCCCGGCGCGCACCACCGGTTTCAACACAATCACTGGCTCGTTGCGCGCCGAGGGATGACAATGCCCGGAGGGACTCGCATTAAAGATCATCCTCGAGTGCAGTCTACAGTCACTCTGAAAATGCTTTAACGGATCTCTACTTTGCCACCGCTGTGCGTTCCGCGTGCAGGTGCTGAAGGACTCTCACAGAAATCTGCCCTCGTTGGAGCGCCGCAATCCCTTCGGCAGCGGCGCGGGCTGCTGCCATAGTAGTGAGGGCGGGAATGCGTTGTGTAACTGCGGCGCGGCGAATCGCTTGCTCATCAAACCAGGGATCCTGTCCCTGGGGAGTGTTGATGATGAGCTGGATGCGGTCGCCCTTGATCAGATCGACCACATTGGGGCGGCCCTCTTTGACCTTGTACACGCGTTCGACGGAAAGGCCGGCGCGCTCAAGAATATTGGCGGTGCCATGTGTGGCAACGATGTTGAAGCCGAGTTCGACAAAGCGTTTTCCGAGTTCGGCAAGATCGGCTTTGTCGCGGTCGGCAATGCTGATAAACACGGTTCCACCCGTTGGCAGCGTCTGCCCGGCTGAGAGCTGAGCTTTGGCAAAAGCTTCACCGAAAGAGTCGCCGACTCCCATTACTTCTCCTGTGGATTTCATTTCGGGACCTAGGACCGTATCTACCCCAGGAAACTTGTTCCACGGAAAGACAGGACTTTTTACGAAATAGCAGTCGCCTGTATCCAAATCGGCTCTGCGTTCGATGTACTCAGGGAGAAATTCGTGCAGCTTGCGTCCTGTCATGAGGCGCGCTGCAATCTTGGCCAGCGGAACGCCCGTCGCTTTCGAGACGTACGGCACAGTCCTCGATGCGCGCGGATTTACCTCAAGGACATAGACTTTGTCCCTTTGAATCGCGAACTGGATGTTCATCAGTCCGACAACCTGGAGAGCGCGCGCAAGCCTGAACGTGTAATCGCGCATGGTGTCCAGCAAATGAGGAGCGATCTCTACCGCAGGCAGCACGCACGATGAATCGCCAGAATGGATACCGGCTTCTTCGATGTGTTGCATGATGCCGGCCACGACAACGTCGTCTCCATCGGAAAGCGCATCCACATCCACCTCGACTGCGGCTTCGAGGAAGTGATCGATGAGAACGGGACGCTCCTGCGAATATTCGACTGCTTCTTTCATGTAGCGAATAACCGAAGCATCGTCGTAGGCGATGACCATGGCTCGCCCGCCGAGCACATAAGAGGGCCGTACCAAAACGGGATAGCCGACGGCGTTTGCGCCTTTTACCGCTTCATCAACGCTGGTAGCCAGGGCTCCCGGTGGCTGTGGAATCCCGAGTTCTTCGAGCAGCTTGCCGAAGCGTTTGCGGTCTTCCGCCAGATCGATGGACTCCGGAGATGTGCCAATGATGGGCACTCCCGCAGCCTTGAGCGGCAGCGACAGGTTCAGCGGGGTTTGCCCGCCGAATTGGACGATCATTGCTACCGGAGCGCCGCCTGCCGCTTCATGTTCGTACACAGCGAGCACGTCTTCAAGCGTAAGCGGTTCGAAGTACAGCCGATCACTGGTGTCATAGTCGGTCGAGACCGTTTCGGGATTGCAGTTGATCATGATGGTCTCGTAACCATCCTCGCGGAGTGCGAATGAAGCGTGGCAGCAGCAGTAATCGAATTCAATACCTTGGCCAATGCGATTGGGGCCGCTGCCAAGGATAATGACCTTCTTCTTTGCAGTAGGCGGAGCCTCGTCTTCCTCCTCGTACGCGGAATAGAGATAAGGCGTGTAGCTCTCGAACTCGGCAGCGCAGGTGTCCACCAGCTTGAATACCGGCCTAATGCCATGTTTCGCGCGCAGATGCCGGACCTTCTCCGCGGCTCCTTTGTTATCGCCGATCTTCCAAGAGTCTGCGAGCCGCGCATCGGAAATGCCCATGCGCTTCGCCTCACGCACGAGCTGCGGCGGAACAGAATCCACAGGATGCTTCTCAATCTCGCGCTGCATCTCGGAAATTTCTTTCATTTGCTGAAGGAACCACGGATCGATCCCGGTGATGCGTGCAAGCTCTTTGATCGTGTGTCCTTCGCGCAGCGCAAAACGCAGATACATCAGGCGCTCAGGATGCGGCGTGACCAGGCGTTGCATGAGGCGGCGAGGCTCGATGTCTTCTGCCGTGGCACGCCTGCCGGTGTCGAGTGACCGAACACCCTTCATGAGCGCTTCTTTGAAGGTTCGTCCAATCGCCATGGCCTCGCCAACTGACTTCATCTGTGGCCCAAGACCTTCTTCGGCTCCAGGGAATTTCTCGAATTGCCACTTCGGGATCTTTACGACAACATAGTCGATCGTCGGCTCGAAACAAGCTGGTGTCTTGCGCGTGATGTCGTTCGGAATCTCGTCGAGTGTGTAACCCACCGCCAGCCGCGCCGCGATTTTCGCAATCGGGAACCCCGTCGCTTTCGAAGCCAGAGCAGACGAACGCGAGACGCGCGGGTTCATCTCGATCACAACCATTCGTCCGTTAGTAGGATGAACGCCGAACTGAATGTTCGATCCGCCGGTCTCAACCCCGATCTCGCGGATCACGCGGATCGCTGCATCACGCATGCATTGGTATTCACGATCAGTAAGCGTCTGCGCCGGAGCCACGGTGATCGAATCGCCGGTGTGCACGCCCATGGGATCGAAGTTCTCGATCGAGCAGATGATGATGACGTTGTCCCTTAAATCACGCATCACTTCCAGCTCGTATTCTTTCCAGCCGAGAACCGATTCCTCAATCAGAACCTCGTGCACCGGCGACAGATCAAGGCCGCGAGCCAGAATTTCCATCAGCTCTTCGCGGTTGTAGGCGAGACCGCCGCCGGATCCACCCAGCGTGAATGAAGGACGAATGATGACTGGGAATCCGATTTTGCCCGCGAATTCCAAGCCGTCGCGCAGGTTATTCACTAATGCCGATTTGGGAACGTCGAGGCCGATGCGCGTCATCGCATCTTTGAAGAGCAGCCGGTCTTCCGCCATCTTGATCGCCCGCAATTGCGCGCCAATTAGCTCCACGCCATATTTCTCGAGCACTCCCGCGTCCGCAAGGTCAACGGCAAGGTTCAGCGCAGTCTGTCCTCCAACGGTAGGCAGCAAGGCGAACTTGCCGCCGATCTTCATCTCCGACTCGAGCCGGATTATCTCTTCGAGATACTCGCGGGTGAGCGGCTCGATGTATGTGCGGTCGGCTAGCTCAGGATCGGTCATGATCGTCGCCGGATTCGAGTTCGCCAGCACGACTTCGTAGCCTTCTGCCTTGAGCGCCTTGCAGGCCTGCGTGCCGGAGTAGTCAAACTCAGCCGACTGGCCAATGACAATCGGGCCAGAGCCGATCACCAGGATCTTCGAGATGTCGTTGCGACGTGGCATGCAGCAGTTCTCAGTCTTCAGTCAACAATCTTTAGTTGGGCAACTCCCTAAGCTAGCTCTTCCACTCCTGCATCATCTTCACAAAATCACCGAACAGATAATGCGAGTCGTGCGGGCCCGGTGACGCTTCCGGGTGATACTGCACAGTGAATAGCGGCATTGTCTTGTGGCGAAGACCCTCGAGAGTACCGTCATTCAGATCGAAGTGAGTCATCTCGACCTCACTCTGTTTGAGCGAATCCGGATCGACTGCGAAGTTGTGATTGTGCGCGGTAATCTCAATTTTTCCGGTGCGCTCCTGGCGGACAGGATGATTGCCGCCGTGATGTCCGAACTTCAGTTTGTAGGTTTTGCCGCCCAGCGCCAGGCCGACCAATTGATGTCCAAGGCAAATGCCGAAGATCGGAGTTTTGCCGGCGAGTTTGCGGATGTTCTCTTGCGCGTAAGTCACCGGCTCGGGATCGCCGGGACCATTGGATAAGAAAACTCCATCCGGCTTGAGCGAGAGGACGTCTTCGGCGCTTGTTTCGGCGGGAACGACGGTCACGCTGCATCCCTGATCGACCAGCATGCGCAGAATGTTCTGCTTGATGCCGTAGTCGTAGGCGACGACATGCAGCGCGCTCTCGGGATCAAGTTCCCTGGTCGGCTGCGCAGGATAAGTCACGATCGGTCCCTGATTCCATGAGTACCGCTGCTTTGTACTGACGACGCGCGCGAGGTCGGTTCCATCCATTTTGGGAATCGAACGAGCTTTGGCGACCAGCTTGCCAGGATCAGATTCAATAAGTGAGATCACCCCGCGCATCACGCCATGTGTGCGCAGGTGACGCACCAGCGCGCGCGAATCGAGGTCGGCGATTACCGGGATGTTGAAGCGCTCCAGATACTCGTCGGCGGCCTGCTGCGACCGCCAATTTGAGCTGATGGGCGAGAACTCGCGCACCACCAGGCCTTCAATAAACGGGCGAACAGCTTCGTTGTCTTCTGGGTTGGTGCCGTAGTTGCCGATTTGCGGATTGGTAAGTATTACGATCTGCCCGGCGTAAGAAGGATCGGTGAAGATTTCCTGGTATCCGGTGAGAGAGGTATTAAAAACGACTTCCCCGTAGCACTCTGCTTTCGCTCCGTAGCCTTTGCCTCGGAAGATGCGGCCATCTTCCAGCGCAAGGATTGCTTGCACCTGTTTCTCCGGGGGTAGATTTTATAGATTCTAGCACGCAGAACAGCTTCTAAACTGCTGAGCTTCTGAGCAGATTTTTCTGTTCACCTTCCATGTCGTTGAAGGGAGGCGGCGATTGCGGCTTAGAAACTGAGCAGGCTTAGAAGCTCAGAAGCTGCTACCGAAGAATTCCAAGCTTATCGACCGGCCAATAAACAAAGACGGCCTTCCCGTAGATGTAGGTCTCGTCCACCGCACCGAAATCTCGGCTATCGTTGGAGAGCGAACGGTGATCGCCCAGCACGAAGTAAGAATGAGATGGGACAGTCGTCTCCGTCATCGATCGATAGTCGAAATACTCGCCGGGGACATACGTCTCCTTCAGAGGACGACCGTTCACATAGACCTGGCCTTCAACTATGTGCACGCGGTCGCCGGAAATCCCAATCACGCGCTTGATGTAACTCTTCGAGGGATCGAAGGGATAGTGGAAGACAACGATGTCTCCGCGCTCGATCGGCTCGAGCTTATAGACGAACTTATTAATGAAGATGCGCTCCTGGTCTTGCAGACCAGGAAGCATGCTGGTGCCTTCGACGCGCACAGGCTGGTAGAGAAAGACGATGAAAAAGGCCGAAAGGCCAAGGGCCACCAGAAGATCTCGTCCCCAATTCCAGAGCACGCGCGGACGACGAACGCGCTGCAGGACCGAGGGTTCTGGAGTTGGAATTGTCATTCCGGCAATTCAAGATACCGGGACGAGCAGCCCGATATTCCTTCTCTCATTATAAAGACGAAATCAGTAACCTCTTCGTTTATCGACTTCACCCAGCAAAGCCTCACCCGCCTGGTATCGGCGCAAATTCTCGCTGATTCGGGCAAAGTGCCGCTCCCAGAGCTTTTCCGTGAGCGCCGCCGTATGAGGAGTGATGAGCAGGTTGTCAAGGTCCCACAGCGGCGAGTCAGCGGGGAGGGGTTCAGTGTGGAAGACATCAAGAGCGGCAGCCCTGATTTTGCCTTGGCGAACTGCGCGGACGAGCGCGGCTTCATCCACGAGAGCACCGCGGCTGACGTTTACGAAGCACGCGTCGGAACGCATCTTCTGAAACGACGCGTCGCTGAAGAGTGACTCGGTTTTCGGCGTGACCGGAGCGGCAAGCAGTACGTAGCCAGCTTCCGCCAGCAATTCGTTCAACTGCGACGGGCCGAGCACATGATCGGCCCCTTCGCCGCCTCGCTCAGGATGTTCGCGTAGGGCGACTACCCGCATACCGAGCGCCTTTGCTAATCTCACACATTCACGCCCAATTGCGCCTAGTCCGATAACGCCCAACGTCGCTCCCGCCAACTCCCGAGGACGCATTGCGCTGCGCCACAAATCTTGCTGCCCCCAATGCCGTTTGTGCTGATATCCCACGGATAAGGGCAACCCCTTGGCTAAGGCAAACAGCAAGCCGATGCCGTGCTCGGCCACAACCGGTCCATGAACTTCTGTGGAATTCGTGACGCGCACATCGCTGGCTACCAAATCGGGAAAGAGAAGTTGGTGAACGGCAGCGGTAGTAGCATGAATCCAGCGCAGCTTGCGTGCCGCTTTGAACTGCTCCGGTCGCAGCTGCCATCCGACCAGTACCTCAGCATCTGCGATTTCGGATGCCAGCCGATCGAGGCCATTAAGCTGGACGAAGGCATGTTGAGGAAAACTCTGTTGCAGGCGAGGACCGAGCCATTCCGGAGCGTTCCAAAGTTCGAAGCGGTGATGGATTGCGAGAAGGACTTTCACAGAATCTCGAATGGGCCGCAAATTCCAAGGGATCTAGACGGCAACTTCGCTTGATTGCATCTCATGCCTGAACCGGCGAGCGCGTGGTCCCAGGTATTGGCTCACGCACTGTCCCTTGCCCGCAAGAACGTATTTATATGTGACGAGTCCCTCGAGTCCCACCGGACCGCGGGCGTGCAGCTTGCCAGTAGAGATGCCCACCTCAGCGCCAAAGCCGTAGCGGTATCCGTCGGAAAAGCGTGTAGAGACATTGTGAAAGACGCCGGCGGAATCCACATCGCGCAAAAAGCTCTCCGCCGTTTGGTGGTCTTCGGTGATGATGCAATCGGTGTGATGCGAGCCGAACCGGTTGATGTGAGCAATTGCCTGTTCACATCCTGCGACCACTCGGATCGCAAGAACCAGGGCGCCGTATTCCGTGCTCCATTCGTCTTTTGACACGAGCTCTACATCCTCTCCGCAAATACTGCGAGTAATTTCGCACCCACGCGCCTTTACGCCCCCAAGCTGCAGAGCTCTTACCAATTCGGGCACAAATTCGTCTGCAATCGCCTGATCCACAAGAACAGTTTCTACTGCATTGCAGGTACCGGGAGCTTGAATTTTACTGTCGAGAATAAGCGAGAACGCCATGTTCAGATCGGCAGCCGCATGTACATAGATGTGACACACGCCATCGGCGTGACCGAGCACAGGAATACGCGTGTTGGCGGAAACGAAGCGAACAAGCTCTGCGCTGCCTCTGGGCACTACAAGGTCGATGTACTGGTTCAGTGCAAGCAGCTCGTGCAATTCTTCCCTGGTTTTCACGTTTGTAACTGCGGCGATCGGCACGTCCCCTTGAAATTCAAAGACACTCCTCAGCACTTGCATTAGCGCATCTGTTGTCCTCCCGATCTCCGCGCCAGCCTTGATCATCAGAGCATTTCCCGATTTGAAAGCAAGGGAGGAGAGTTGTATCACGGCATCTGGTCTCGCTTCCACCACAGCCGCCATGACGCCGAATGGACACGTGATCTTCCGCAGCTCGAGATCATCATCGAGTTCGGTGCGGAGTAACACCTGGTTGGCAGGATCTTTGAGCGCAGCCACTGCTCGTACGCTGCGGGCCATCTGCCGAATTTTTTCGGCAGTTAGAGTCATTCGCGCGAGCGCAGCCGATGAGATTGATCGAGCAGGCGAGCAGGTACGGGCGTCCTGCAAGTCCTGACGGTTGGCTTGAAGGATGACTTCAGTAGACTGTTCCAGCGCTTGAGCGATGCGCTCCAGTACGTTGTCCTTCACTTTCGGCGTCAGCCTGGCAAGTTGCCGGGAGGCTTCCTTGGCTGCCGCCGCGGCTTCATCTAAAGCAGTTCGCATCATTTCGCCTCCACAGGAGCGATAAGAGTTCCAATCTGGTGTCCGCTGATGATCTTCTCCAGCACATCGGGCGTTCTGCCGTTCGCGATCACAGCGACTACCCGATGCAAGTGCGCAGCGTGCATCGCCGCCTTTAGTTTCGCCTGTATGCCTCCACGCCCGAACTCGCTCACGCGATCATCGCACTCGACTACGTGAGCTCCCTTGATCTCAGGAATCAGCGATGCCTCTGCTCGATCCGGATGCGTGTCGTAAACGCCATCGACATCGGTGAGGATGACGAGCAGGTCTGCATTCACTGCCTTCGCCAGCAACGATGCCAGCATGTCGTTATCGGAGAAGATTCGAGCGTGGGCATCGTGCGAGTGAGTAACCACGTCGTTTTCATTGACGATTGGGATGACGCCCAGTTCAGTAAGGTGTTCGAGAGTCTTTAGTAACTTCTGCTGTCGTTCCATTGTTTTGAAATCGTCGTCGGTTACTAACACTTGAGCGATGGAAACTCCTAATTGCGCGAATGCTTGGTGATACAGAGTGGTTAACGCGCTTTGACCCGCGGCTGCGCACACCGACACAAGATTCGGAGAAACGCGCAGAGACTTTGCTCCGAGCCCCACTGCGCCCGATGAAACCAACAGCACGCGGCGGCCGTTTCTCTGTAGTCCCGCAACCGATTTTGCCAGTCTGGCGAAAGCGTCTTGGGCAGCCGATCCATCGGACTGCAGCAAAACCTTTGTCCCGACCTTCACCACGATGGTCTGTGCATCCTCTAATCTGTTCCGAACCTTCATACTCCCTGCTCTCTTCTGCGGCGCAAATTTCATCTGAAAAGCAAAAAGCCCACGATCTTAGCGACCGTGGGCCTTGGGATAAGAACTTTGAATTACTTTATGAATCAGCTCCCAGGGCTTAGTCGCAGGCGTACCGGTGGCGGGCACGGGTTCGGCGACGGCACTGTGAAGCTGTATGACATTACAGAGGCATTCTCAGAGATATAAGTGTTTTTGTCAAATAAAGAATTGTCAGAACCCTTTGCCATTGAGATTTCTTAAAGATGAGATAGACTCCTCTGTTGATTGAGGAGGTGTGTATGACGGCCTCGCCTCTACCTACTCCGCAGCAGCCACATCTATCGAAATTCGTCGCGTTCGCTATTACGACGCAGCCTGAACGGGCAACAAATTTCTATCGCGACACTCTGGGCTTCCGTTTAGTTAAAGATGACGGATTCGCCCTCGTCTTCGATGCGCATGGAACCATGCTGCGGGTCAGCAAGATGAAACAATTCACGCCTGCTCAGTACACAGTGCTCGGGTGGCAAGTGGAAGATATCCTGAACACGGTCCATGCGCTCAGCGCGCAGGGAATCACCTTTGAACGCTATCCTGGCTTACCTCAAGACGAAAATGCGATTTGCACCTTTCCCGGAGGGGATAAGGTTGCGTGGTTCAAAGATCCTGACGGCAACGTGCTTTCGGTATCGCAGCACGTCTAGAAGCGTGAATCAGGCCTTTAGGTGTTTGCGCCTAAACCGGAACACTACCAACCAAACCTTCACTCGCCGATGCCTCGCGCCGGGGACGCTGTGCGCTTAGGCCTCGTTCGATTTTGTCGTTGATTTTTGTCTCGGCGAACTGGGCGGCCACGCGGATCGCGTTCTTCATAGCTGTGGTATTTGAAGACCCATGCCCTACGATGCAGACGCCCTTGAGTCCCAAAAGAGGAGCACCACCGTACTCGGCGTAGTCGAGGCGCTTCTTGAAGTCGTCGAAGGCACGGCGCGACAGCAGGAATCCCACTTGCGAGCTTATCGTGGATTTGAGCGATTCCTTCAGCAGGAAACGCACGGCGGAAACCAGACCTTCAGAGACTTTCAATGCTACGTTGCCGATAAATCCGTCGCAGACGATGACATCGACGTTGCCGTTATAGAGATCGCGGCCCTCGACATTTCCAGCAAAATTCAGTGGAAGCTGTCGCAGTAAGTTATAAGCCTCCCGCGTCAGGTCATTGCCCTTACCTTCTTCTTCGCCGATCGAGAGCAGTCCCACTCTGGGCTTATGCATGCCGAATATGGAACGCGAGTAGATCTCGCCCATCACGGCAAACTGTTCGAGGTGATGCGGCTTGCAATCGACATTGGCTCCAACATCGAGCAGGATGGCGGCCTTACCAGCCGACGTGGGGAACACGGCGGCGAGCGCCGGACGATCGACTCCGGGCAGCGCGCCAAGCACCATCTTCGCCGTCGCCATCGCCGCACCGGTGTTGCCGGCAGTTACGAATCCCGCCGCGCGGCCTTCTCGCACAAGCCGCAGCCCCACGCGCATGGAGGAATCGCGCTTGCTGCGAACCGCTGTTGCGGCCTTCTCGCCCATGCCGATCACTTCGGTGGCATGAACCGTCTCGATGGGAAGATTGCGAACGCTCGGATGCCGTTCAATTTCGCGCTCGAGTTCTTCGCGAATCTGCGGCTCGCGGCCGACTAGCAGGACACGGACGTCATGATGACGACAAGCGAGAATGGCTCCTTCAACTTCAGGCTTGGGAGCCCGGTCGGAGCCCATCGCATCGACCGCGATTACGGTTGGCATTTGCGGAAGGGCGATTGTAACTTAGCCGGCCTTTTCTGTCTCGAAGATCTCGCGGCCTTTGTAGTGTCCACATTTGGGACACGCGCGGTGCGGCATCTTCTTCTCATGGCAGTTGGGACACTCGGAGAGCGAGTTCGGAGTCAGGAAGTCATGTGCGCGGCGACGTCCGGTGCGAGCCTTGGAGTGCCGCCGTTTTGGATTTGGCATTGATCTTGTTCCTTCTTGGCCTCTGCCTGCATCGCGGAGACGCGGTCCGCCGCCGCGGCGGACCTCTACAGGAGAAATGCCGAAATTATTTCAATTTGTTCTTGATGTCGGCCAGCGCCGCCCAGCGCGGATCGGGAGGCTGCCCTTCGCAGATGCACGGCTCGACACTCAAATTTCTTCCGCATCCGGCGCAGATTCCGCGACAGCCTTCGCTGCACACCACCTTTACAGGAAGCGCCAGCAGTATCTGCTCCCGCAGAACGTCCTCCAACTGGATTCCATCGCCGGAGTAGTAGCCGATCTCGGTTTCCGCTTCCGAGATCGAGCGCTCATCGCGTCCTGCGTCAACGCCTAATGGACGGTAAAGCAGATCAAAGTCGCCTCCGACCTTGGTCGGAACCGGCTCGATACACCGGGCGCAGCGAACCTCGATCGTCGTCGAGAAATCACCCAGCACGCGGATGTCTTCGACAACGTTCTTC
>DATLKS010000122.1:0-11024 GCA_035538255.1 Terriglobales bacterium | reverse complement strand
CGCGCTGTTGCAGGGCAATTCCGTGGACTGGCCGGCACAGCCGCGGCCGACTGAGGAGAATCGCTGAGCAAGCCATCTGATCTACCGCTCTCCGGAAAGTCCGCACTCGTTACAGGCGGCGCGCGCCGGATTGGACGCGAGATTGCGCTCACCCTTGCGCGCGCGGGAGCCAACGTTGTGATCACGTATTTAGGATCGACAGAGGATGCCACGAAGACGGTCGCGGAGATCGCCAAGTTCGGAGTACAAACTGGTATGGTGCGCTGCGACCTGCGTGATGCAAACGAGATTCCGCGTGCAAGTGAGCAGGCCATTTCCAAATTAGGAAATCTCGACTTGCTGATAAACAACGCGGGTGCTTACGATACCCGCGACATCAATGAGATCTCTGTCGAAGAGTGGGATGAGATGTTCGCAGTAAATGTCCGGGCTGCTTTTCTCGTCACGCGGGCCTGCACGTCAGCGCTTCGCGCCCGCAAGGGACGTGTTGTAAACATTGGTTCGCTCGGCGGAATTCGTCCCTGGGCGACACACGCACACTACTGCGCGTCAAAAGCTGCGTTGCACATGCTCACGCAGGTGTCCGCCAAGGCGCTTGCGCCAGAGATTAAAGTGAACTGCGTCGCGCCTGGGCTGATCGATCAAGGCGAATCCGAGCGGGGCAGCGATACGCTGGAGCGCTTCGCTGCAAAAACACCGATGCAAAAGAATGGTAGCGCGATGGATGTGGCGCAGGCCGTGCTGTTTTTCGCCACATCCTCAGATTTCATAACGGGACAAATTCTCACAGTAGATGGCGGATTGACGCTTGCCTGATCCGCCTGCGGGCGGCGAACCCTTGCCGTGTGTGTCATGAACTGTGATCCCGCAGTGCCTGTTTTGCGCGAGGAATCTGCTTTCTGCCGACCTCCTCCATCGCACGCTTTCGCAGCTCATCGGACCATAAATTCTTGCTTCGCAGGTAGTGCTCCATGTACACGATCGGATCGCGTGGGTGAACGTCGAGCGCCGGCCTGGTTCCGCGCTGCTGGTAACTGACGCACTGGATGAGTGTCGGCCCAGCGCCCCGTCGAGCTTTGTCGATGGCCTCCGACGCAACACGGTACACAGCGACAAGATCGGCCTTATCGACCGGAATCGCAGGCATCTGAATTGTGCTGCGCGTTGGTGCGCTCCTGCTTTTTTTACGGGGAGAAGTTTCCAGTTGCACATAGATAATTGGGAGGCTGCATTTGTGAGCAAATTGCCGCGAAATACGAGAGCGCTCTATCTCGTTGGCTCCTGTAAAAACGAGCACAAGATTTCCGCGCGATTGAGTCCGATGCAGCAACGCTGCTCCTGTTGCCCAGGCAACGCTCGCAGGTGCGTGGGGCAATTCAATCAGCCTTACTGATTCAGTTGTTAGTCCGTAGCCGGCGTCATAGTTTGTCGGATTCGCGGATTTGGCCTTGGCGCTCGAAATCAGTCCGACGTTCTGATTCGGAAACATCACCACCGTGTCTTCGCCGCGAAGGTCAATAACGCAGCCGACAATAGCGGCCTCCTGTCCTATGAACTTTCGCGAACTACTGCTTGAATCGTCAGTACGCAGCCGCAGTCGCAGCATCGCACAATAAAGCTGCTGCAATTTTTCGCCACTGACGACGGGGCTTCGCTCGTTTGAAGCGCTGCGAGCGCAAGCCAGAGAAGTGGATAGGACTTGATCCTGCGTCGATGTCGCCATAAACAAGAATCCATTTGATTCTAACTGGCTGGAAAATTTCTTCGAAAACTTGCGGCGCATTCCACGGCGAAATTTCCTCAGCTTTGAGGATAAGTATGTGGATAAGCCGCTCGCGATCTTCTGGAAATGCGATGATTGCTGGATCGACAGCAGCTTGCACACACGAATGTGCGCAGAGGAGCCGTATGCTGCACTGTACACACATCGATGAAGGTTCGTTTGGACAAAGTGTTATTTGAACGCGGGCTTGCCCCCTCGCGCGAGCGGGCGCAGGCGCTGATCCTCGCCGGGCGCGTGCTCGTAAACGAGCGCAAAGTCGAGAAGCCTGGCACATCCGTTCCTTCTGACGCATCGATTCGACTGCTCGGAGAAGACCTGCGTTATGTTAGTCGTGGCGGACTCAAACTGGAGCGCGCCCTCGATCATTGGCGAATCGATCTGACCGACGAGATTTGTCTCGACGTCGGCGCATCAACGGGCGGATTTACTGACTGCATGCTGCAGCACGGAGCTGCAAAAGTGATCGCTGTCGATACCGGATATGGCCAGATTGATGCGCGCTTGCGGCAGGACGCAAGGGTAGTCCTGCTGGAAAAAACGAACGCGCGTTATCTGACCGCGCAGCAGTTGGCGGCAAAGGTAAATTTCTTCAGCATGGACGTTTCTTTTATTTCCGCCACCCTCGTTCTCCCCGCTGTCGTAAGCGCCATTCGCGGAGCGGAAGAAGCTGCCGGACCGTTCGAAGGCGTGGTCCTGGTCAAGCCACAGTTTGAGGCTGGCCGCGACGCAATCGGGAAAGGTGGCATCGTTCGCGACGAAAGTGCGCAGCTCGCCGCGCTGGAGCGAGTAAGACTATCCGTCACTCAACTCGGCGGTTCCGGAATTGAATCGATCGACTCACCGATTCTAGGAGCAGAAGGGAACCGGGAGTTCCTGTTACACTCACGATTCATCTGAAGATTCTCCTCGACCGATGCCGATCGCAGCTATTATTTCCAAGCCCAACAAGCCTGAGCTGAAGCAAGTGATCGCCGGCCTGGTCGATTGGCTCGAGCGGCACGGATATCAGGCTCTCCTGGATCCGATCTCTGCAGGCTATGTTTCAGGTTGCGAACAGAAGTCTCGCGAGCAGTTACATGCGCAAAGGCCCGAGTTCGCGATTGTGCTTGGAGGCGACGGCACCTTGCTGGCTGCGGCTCGCGCGTTGGCGCATGCGGGAGTTCCGTTGCTGGCAGTGAATCTGGGCTCCTTGGGATTTCTGACCGAAGTCCAGCTCTCCGAGCTCTACATACATCTCGAGAGCATCACTAAGCGATGCTGCGTGGTCGAAGAGCGATCGATGCTGCACGGCCGTCTCATGCGCAATGGCGTCGTCCAGCACCAATACGAGGCGCTGAACGATGTCGTGCTAAAAGCAACTGCGGCGCGGCTGGCGGACTTCGAGCTGAGCATTAACGGCCATCGCGTTACCGATTACAAAGCCGATGCGCTGATCGTAGCTACACCTACGGGATCCACCGCTTATTCTCTTGCTGCTGGCGGTCCCATTCTGGCACCCGGTGTGAAGGCGCTGCTTATCACTCCGGTTTCTCCTCACGCCTTGACTCACCGTCCATTGGTAGTTGAGGAGAGTTCGAAAATAGCCATTACCGTTTCGGTAGGACCAGAGGAAGGCTTTCTGACGGTCGATGGCCAAGTCAGCGTCCCGATCGAGAGCGGCGACCGACTGGAATGCGAACTGGCCAAGCACCGCGTCAAGCTCATGCGCGAGAAGGATGGGCAAAAGTTCTTCGACGTACTCCGCACCAAACTTCATTGGGGAGAACGGTAGATTGCGCTCAGTTCGTTGGCTTCTTGATTTCTGCCCCCTGCAGCCCAGAGAGGCAGCATGCTGCGTCTCTACACTGATGGTAATCGTCGCAATGATCGGGTCAGGAAAAGCGCAAGAACATCCGGCTGCTGAGGCGATCGTCACCAACGCTAATGTCTGGACAGTCGATCGCAACCATCCTCGCGCCGAAGCGGTTGCCATTTTGAACCAGCGGATCGTCGCGGTTGGAACGTCGGCGGAGATGGACGCGTGGCGCGGGCCGCAGACGCGCATCATCGATGCTGCCGGCAAACTCCTGCTACCGGGCTTTAACGACGCTCACGTGCATTTTGTCTCCGGCGGATTCCAACTTGATCAGGTGCAGCTTACCGACGCAAGGACGCGCGAAGAGTTCGTGAGCCGTATTGCCGCGCAGGCGAAGAAGATCAAGAAAGGTGAATGGATTCTCGGTGGCGAATGGGACGAGCAGAGCTGGTCGCCGCCACAGCTTCCCACGCATGAGTGGATTGACTCGGTTACTTCCGATAATCCGGTATTCATCGAGCGCCATGACGGGCACGAATCGCTTGCTAATGCGCTGGCGATGAAACTTGCTGGAATTACAAGTGCGACCAAGACTCCTGCTGGTGGTGAAATCGTTCGGGACGCGCAAGGGAATCCAACCGGCATTTTCAAAGATGCCGCACAGAATCTGATTGGCAAAGTAATTCCCGAGGCGGGACAAGCTGCCCGCATCAAGGCAACCAGGCGGGCACTGGAGTTTGCAGGCTCGCTCGGGGTGACCAGCGTCCAGGCTATGGTCCCAGAGTACGCAGACATCGAAGCATTTTCCGTGCTTGCCGACCGCGGAGAGCTTACATCGCGCATCTATGCGGCGCCTATCGAGACCCATTGGCGCGATCAGGCGAAGATCGGCATACGTCGTGCCTTCGGCTCCGATTTCCTGCGCATCGGCGCAGTGAAAGGCTTTGCCGACGGCTCGCTCGGTTCGACGACAGCCTACTTCTTCGAGCCTTACGTTGATGCGCCGAACACACGCGGTCTGCTATCCGACGAGATGCAGCCAATCAGCGGGATGCGTGACAGGCTGACGGGAGCCGATAAGGCCGGGCTTCAGATCTGCGTTCACGCTATCGGCGATCAGGCAATTTCCACTGTGCTCGACATCTTTCAGGATATCGAGAAGACGAATGGCGTGCGCGACCGTCGCTGGCGCATCGAGCACGCGCAGCACATGGCGCCCAAAGATTTCCAACGCTTCGCAAAGCTGCATGTAATCGCTTCCGTGCAGCCCTACCACGCCATCGACGACGGACAGTGGGCAGAACGGCGCATTGGCCCAATTCGGGCAAAGACTACCTACGCATTTCGCACGTTTCTCGACAGCGGTGTTCGCCTGGCTTTTGGCACAGACTGGACTGTAGCTCCATTGAACCCGATGCTCGGACTCTATGCGGCAGTAACCCGCGCGACACTCGACGGCAAGCATCCGAATGGCTGGATCCCGGAGCAGAAGATCAGTATCGAAGAAGCAATTGAGGCTTATACCCTCGGTTCCGCATACGCAGAATTTCAAGACAAAGAGAAAGGCTCGATCACTCCCGGCAAGCTGGCCGATCTGGTCCTCGTGAGTGACAATCTGCTCAAGATAGATCCGCGCGCGATCCGCGATGCCAAAGTGGAAATGACGATGGTCGGAGGCAAGATCGTATACGGTGGACCGCCTCAGTAATCTGCTGTCATCGGAAAAGCAAAAGCTCACGCTGATGCACACGGATGTTGCGGATTTGCGTTGGTAGCGGTCAATCAGGCTGCTTTCTTCCAAATCGCGGATTTCTCGCGTTTTTGCGGCACCGATCAAACAGTCAGCCTTTGCAGCAACTTCCTCGCGTTGATCGCTCCTTCCGGCGTCTCTTCGTGTTTCAGAAACGCGTAAATTTCCCGTTCTTGTGCTGCTGACCGCAATCGATGTTCGACTTGTTCAATCTCCTTCTCGCTGTAGTCGGATTTGCGCAAGCGGTAGTAAGCAAAATTCGCCGTGAAGACTTCGGGTACGGTCAGTTCGTCGCTCTCAGCGATGCACAGTGCGACATTGTGTTCGCGCATCAGCGCGTAGATCCGTTCGTCGAACCAACTCGGATTGCGATACTCGATTGCGCTGGGTGCGTCTTTTGGCAGCACTTTGAGGAACTTTACCAGCTTGTCGGAATCAGCCTTGAGGTTCGGTGGTAATTGAAACAGCACCGGACCAAGCTTGCGTGCATGCAATAGCGGCTGCAGGGCCGCGAAGAAGGCATCTACATCCTGATCGACATCGGCCAATCGCTTAATATGCGTGATGCGCTGGTGAGCTTTAGCCACGAAAGTAAATCCATCAGGAGCCGCCGTCGCCCAGTTCTGCAGAGTGCTTACCGCTGGCCGTGCCCGAAACGTGTAGTTCACTTCCACACAGTTCAATTGCGTCGAATAGTAATCCAGAAACTTAGCAGACGGAGTTTTGGCCGGATAGAAGTCCGGCTTCCAACTCGGGTAAGCCCATCCTGAAGTCCCAATATGAACTTTGTGCATTGCTCAGATCTCGTGAGAGTCGCATATCAGGATAACGTCTTCGGCAAAGGTCCGTCATGTGCGAGTCGAGGCAGTCCAGGCCGTCCTGCGATGGAAAGTCGAATCCGGGACGACGGAACTCATTGCGCCGTCGCACTGGATCACCTGATAGTAGGTATTCCCATTACGGAACACCGTCACTGGTTGCCATCCATCATGGATTCTTCGCGTAGGCGGCACAATTTGCATCGCCCGGCTGGTTGGGAAGGGTCGGCGCCGTAGGCGTTGAGGCTTTTGTGAAATCGAAGAACTCTTTGGCGAAGTCCGGCTGAGCCGCATCTCGCTTTGTCAGATTCGGCAGATTAAAGCGCTCCTCGATGAATTTGAGGATCGCCGTACCGTCAGAAGCTGCGTGCGAGACGACATGCGGCTTCACGTACGCTGAGACCACCATCAGGGGAAGCCGGAATCCCGTCCGCGTGAAGTCGCCGGCGGGATCCTTGGGGAGCAGGTCCATTGGCGGAATGCCGTCGGGCTGCGCCGCATTGATCATCGGCTGCACGTGATCGTAAAATCCGCCAGCCTCATCATAAGTCAGGAAGAAGACAGAATCCTTCCAAATCGGGCTACTCATGAATTTACTCATGAGAGTAGAGATGTAGACTGCGCCTACCTGCACTGGATTCCCCGGGTGTTCATCTCTACCAGAATTGAAACCCGGCTCGATCAACGCCACTGCAGGAAAATTGCCGCTCTGCAAGTCAGTGAAGTAGTCAGTTTGGCCGGCAGCGCACGGCGTCTTCGGATTCGTGCAATCCACGGGTGCCACATGCTTCGCGTCGGCATGCTGCTGACCCCAGACGAAGTTGGTGAGCGTCGTCAAAGGCGTGTTGTTTGGACCGGCATCGGAGTAGTACACCTTCCACGAGACGCCGGCGTTATCTACGAGCTGAAAGATGTTCTTCACGTCCAGCGTCGGCGGATTATGCGCGTGGCCTGCGGTCGTTGCGGCCAGCTCAGCGACACGATTAGGCCCGGAGTTAGACGGAATAGGCGAAAAGAAATTGTCTGACGTGCCGAACTGTGTCGCGAGGAAGTAGTACAACGGAAGCGTTTTCTCGTCGTAGTACCCCATATTGCGCTCACCGCGCACATCGAAGTAGTGGTGATGATCGTTTTGGGAATTCGCGTATTGCGAAAACCCGGCGGTGATATGAACGAAGCCGTTGTTCAGCCACACGTTGGACGAGGGATCGTCACGATTGTAGGCGCCATGGCTTTCCAGCCAATCCGGGCTGAAATCTTCTACGCACTGATCGGTCAGCAGGAAAGAGGACACGGTGGCAGAGCCGTCAAGGCTGACGTGTCCCTGGTTGTTGTGCGTAATCCTGATTGTCGGTGCGCCTGCGGCCATCGCAGTCACGGTTAAAGTGATCGATGCGCTCAGGCCGCTGCTCGAGGTAAGCATGTAAGTCACCGACCCTGGAGTGGCCGGCGCCGTCACGGTTGCGCTGGCGTTTGGTCCGTAAGCCTGAGTGTGCAATGGATCGGGTGCAGGACTGATGTTCACACTCGAACTGTCAGTCGTGGCCCACGTGAGCAGAGATTGCTGGCCGGGTTGGACATTCATTGGGCTGGCGCCGACCAGGATTCTGGGCGCCGAGTTATCGGGAGTCGTGCCGACAACTACCGAAGCTTGCGCGGTGAGTCCGGTTGAGGAGGTTGCCACAGCGGTGTAGAGAGTCGCTGTGCCCGGCGTGACGCTCATATTGCCGCTCGCTGCGGCAGGAGCGCCATTGATTTTTACTGTCGTCGCGTTTGAGCTCGTCCAACTTAATGGCGCAGATGTGTCTGCAGGATTAGTAGCCGGCGTGCTTAGGGCATCGAGAGTATTGACAGTGTCCGTTACGGCGCTGCCGAGCACCGCTTTCCTGTAGGTGTTCAGGTGGCCGAAGTAGTGATCGAACGAGCGATTCTCCTGGAACATGAAGATGATGTGATTGATCGCCGTAATATCAGTTGGACCAGGAGGAGGATTTCCTCCTCCGCCACCACCTCCACCGCCGCCACCCGTGCCACCCCCGCCGCCCCCGCCCTGGTTACCACCGCCAGAATTACTTCCGCCAGGATTCGGTGCCGGAGCGGGACTCTGCGATGAACCGCAACTCGACATCAAAAGTGCCAAAATGACTACGAACAGCAAATGACAAATCCACAAAGCAGGTTTCGGCTTACACACAGCTCTCGTTGACCTCATCCACTGCTTGGAAGCAGCAGTTCTCGTGAGGGTTGCTGCATAGATTGGGCGAGCGGCAACAGCCATGGGCACAAGCGGCACGGCAACTCCTCCGCACCCCTCACCTGCTGCGCGAACCTGCCTCTGGGAGAGCCACGCAAATCTGGCCGCTGCTGTCCTGTGCTCCTGTTTCATCTTGCAAAACTCAAAAAAACATTTCATGGTCCCGAAATCTAACCGACTTAGCTGCCGAGATCCCGACGAGATCCCGAATGCGCTCGGGATTGACTTGACAGTGTCGGGATCTCCTCGGGATCAATCCTGATAGCTGGTCGGGATCTCGCTGGGATCTCAATGGTTTCAATCATTGGAAAAAACCCTTCGCGTTCAGTTTTTCTGCGCCAGGCGGAGCGCGGCGATGAGCACGCGTCCGGCTTTGTCGTCGAACGATCTGCTGGAGATCTGGGCTCATAGTCGGCTGATGGCGAGCTGCAGGCTGAGCTGGTCTTCGAGAACGGGGACCTGCTGGAGTTTCGCCGCTCCGGGTTATTAGTGCCGGCCTCTCCGTGGAAGTAGCAGAAGTCCTGGCTCTTCATCGCGGGCGATCCGCAGGTTTCACCATTCATTCTGAACTGCCGGCACCGCGCCGCCTCGTCGGCTTTTTTCAGTGCGCCAAGCCGCTGGGCAGTACGCTCTCTGGCTCTTTCACGCAGTTCGTCCCGCTGTTCATGAGCCTCGATGTTCTCGATCACGGCTTCGAGTTCCCAAGGCGCCATCGTGTCGATGGCTGCCAGGGTTTCGCTTGTGATTTCCCGGGGACGATCCTAATCTTCTTCCCCATCTCCGTCTCCGTAGTTGCCGTCATCTTCGGTTTCCTTGCCGGACTGCTGTTGTGACTCCCATCCTGAGACGCTAGCCGAATTCTCGGATCGTATTTCCGGCTCCGGCGGGGAACTGGCGGCGGATGCAGTAGTCTCGACTGCTGGTTCCATCAGTTCCGGGACTCCAGCGCCAGGCAGAATGTCAGAGGATTTGCCCTCGCGATCGACGCCCGCACTTTCGCTGTTCTGCTGTCCGTGCGGACACGGCTGTGCCGGCGCGGCTCTCTCGCCGTAGTCAAACTTCAACTCCCCCGGCTTGCCCAGACGAGGGTCGTCGGGGGATACCCATTCGTGAAAGTGCTGAACCACGCATTGATCACCAACCTTGATCGAGCTGTGAATGGTCAACTGAACGAGTGGCTTTGGCCTGTTATATTCGCCATACATTCGCCCGCCATTAATCCTATGCAACCCTGAATGAGGCGATTAGTCAAACGCGCTCCGTTGTTCGTAACTGTGGAAAACTTTGTGGATTTTCAACAACTTAGGAGGGTACGAACAACGGTAAGAATTCCGTCGTTCTTAAATCGCGTCTCGCATTTGAGTTGATTGCGTTTTGATTGAACACGGAGACGGAGGCCGATGCGTTTGTTTACAACAGTGCGTTCCGAATGGAATCGTTCTTGAGATACTCCTCTCGGACCTCCGTGTTCTCCGTGTTCAATCTGCGTGCAGCTACTGCGCGACAGCCGCCGCCATTCTTTCTTCCATTTCGGCCGGAGAAACGTCTTCCACATGCGACGCCAGCATCCACTTGTGCCCAAACGGGTCGGTCAGCTTCCCAAAACGGTCGCCCCAGAACATATTCTGCAGAGGTTGCGTCGTTGTTGCGCCCGCATCGACAGCGCGTTTGAATGAGGCATCAACATCTTCAAAGTACAGAAAAATGCTTGCCGAGGTTCCCTTCAACGTCTCCGGAGCCTTCGCTTCCGCGCGTGCCGACTCGTCGGCAAGCATGACGTGAGAGTCGCCAATCAGGATTTCGGCATGCATGATCTTTCCATCAGGACCAGGCATTCGAAAGAGCTCGGTCGCGCCAAACGCGCGCTTATAAAAGTCGATCGCAGCAGCCGCTCCTCGGACTGTCAGATACGGTGTAACAGTGTTATAGCCGTCAGGAACTGGTTTTACTCGTTTGCTCATCGTCATCTCCTTGAGTTCGGTTTGAAGTGCCCAAATTTGCTGGGCTCACCGGTACGACGGGCGAGAGGCGCAAAATCGACAATAGCTGATCGAGAAATTTAGCAGGGTAAATTGGCAGGGCGAACTGCTCGCGCGAACTTTGAGGCACGTCACGTTGCGCGGGAAACAGAAAGAAAAGCGGATTCCCTCGACCGCCGCACCACTGCCTCGGCTTCAATCGAAAAAATGCCGGGCGCCACAAGTGAGGACGCGACTATGGGGTGCCGAAGCACCGGCGGTGCGCTGCAGGCGTCTCAATCCTCAAAAGCCTGCTATTTCCGACGTGGTCGCCCGGATCGAGGGAGTATATCACTTGCTGGGACAACCCCGGTATGGAAAGTAAAAATGGTTCTCGCGGTTTAGGTGTACCTCCAGCAAGGCCGAGCCGGTCATCTCTGGCAGGCTTCACCACTCGATTCTTCGAATTCCCCTGACTGCATCGAAGTGACGGTCCCTGGTCAGGATAGGGAGGGCGTGTTGCCGGCATAGTGCGGCAATCCAGAGATCGTTAGTTGGAATCGGTTTTCCAGCCTGCTTCAGTTCGAGATAGATAGCGGCATAGTAGTGGGTTGTTGCCTCATTAACATCCAGCACGGTGCAATCTGCAATGAGGTCCTCCAACCA
>DATLKS010000121.1:0-2888 GCA_035538255.1 Terriglobales bacterium | reverse complement strand
TTGTGTTCAACGTGCGCTTTAACGACGGCAGGGTCCACATTCGGATGAATGAGACGACTGGTGAAATGAAAGACATAATGGTTGAGGGCATGGCCGTAAAACCACGACACGCAAATGGTATGCGTCAGTGCCCGGCTGGCGCTTGCGATTTGGACAACGCAGACCTCGCCATCGGCGTATTTTGAATAGCCCGGGATCCATTCCGGGATTAGCGCGTTCTTCTGCTACTTCGTTGATGGGATCCGAGTTCCTGACTGATCTCATCTTCCTTACCGCGCAGTCGCGTTGACCAGCGTGAAATCGGCTTTGCAATTCACGCATCGCGCTTAGCAGCGCAAATACACTTTCCATTTCTTCACTCACTGCGCAGGGCTTCCATGGGGTGGAGTTGGGATGCGCGCCATGCCGGCTTCATGCAGGCGATTCCCGCCGTCAGCATCAGGAGCGCCGCCACGGCGATATAAACGCTGCCGTCGAGCGCACTGACACCATAGAGCAGGTTGCGAAGCAACCGCGCTGTGGCGACTGCAGCTGCAAGGCCGATCACCAAGCCGGTCACCGCAGGCCACAGTCCTTCGATCAACATGAGCCGGAGCACTTGGTGGCGCTGTGCTCCCAGAGCGACGCGAATGCCAATTTCGCTGGTACGTTGCGTAACCAAATAGGACAGCACACCATAAAGACCAATGGCGGCCAGCAGCAGAGAGAGAGCAGCGAAGCCTACGACGAGATCGGCGTCGAAGCTCGCATTGATTGTTTGATTGCCGATGATCTGCTCCATGGTGAGCACGTCGGAAACAGGCAGATCGGGATCGATTTTCGCGATCAGCTTTTGAATGGGCAAGGCGAGCTTGCTTGGATCGGTATCCGAGCGGACGACAATCGTGGGACCACCAAAAATCCCGGACCACAGCGGGAAGTACATCATGGGTCTAATTTCTCGCGTCAGAAGATAGCGCGTGTCGCCCACGATGCCCACTACCTCATATGCGATCTCATGACCGGCGAGATTCACGCGCATGTGCTTGCCGATCGGATCCTCATTAGGAAAGAATTGCTTCGCCAGCATGTCACTGATGATGACCGACGTTGCACGATCGAGCCGTTCGTTGTCGGTGAAGGTCCGTCCACGCAGAAGCGGAATTCCCATTGTGGCAAAATATCCCGGTTCGGCGGCGCGCTTGATCGCGGTCAATCCCTCTCCTGGGGCAAGCGGCGGGTGCTCGACGATACTGAAGGGGTAATCGAACACGTATCCTTGGCCGGGAATACCCAAAGCCATTCCGGCCGCTTTTACTCCGGGAAGATTGCGCACGTCCGCAATCACCTGCTCAAAAAACGCAGCGCGCCGGCCGGGGTCGGCGTAGCGCGGTTTCGGCAGGTTCACGCGTAGCGTCTGAATATTGTGCGTGAGGCAGCCCAGGTCCAAAGAGCGTAGCCGCTGATAACTCTTCAATAGCAGCCCGGCTGAAATCAGCAAAACTACCGTAAGTCCGACTTCTCCCGCTAAGAGATGTTTGCGCAACTGTGCCCGGCTCTCGCCGCCAGTGTAAGAGCGTGAGGCTTCCCGCAAAACCTGCAGCAGATGCCTGCTGGTTACACCTGTCATGGGCAACAAGCCTGCTCCAAGTCCACTGAGCAGCGTGATGGCTGCGGTGAAGCAGAGGACAGCTGCGTCCATGTGGATCGAATCCACTCGCGGTATATCTTGCCGACTCCTGATCAGCCATTCGATGGCGGCATACGCGAGTCCGATGCCAATGGCGCCGCCGTAGACCGCCAGCAGGACGCTTTCCGCGATTTGCTCTCGAATCAGCCTCCAGCGGCTCCCGCCCAACGCACTGCGAATTGCAAGTTCCCTCCGCCGCGCTGCGCATCGGGCTACAAAAAGATTGGCGAGATTCAGGCATGCGATCAGCAGAAAACACCCGGTCGCCGCCAACAGCGTGTAAAGAGGCATTTTGTAATCCACGACGATCTCGTCCAGCAATGGACGCATTGCTGCCGAGTCCGAAAGAGCGACGGTCTTCGGCTGTTCCAAATTGAGACGCTTTTGGATGGTATCGATCTCGTTCAGCCCCTGCTGTGGCGTCACGCCTGGCCGCAAGCGTGCTACGACTCTGAATTGATGATTGTTCAGCGAAGCCATCATGGCCGGCGTAGTCTCATGGCGGATTGGAGTCCATACCTGCGTCTCCGGATCAGGATACGCGAACCATGCCGGCATGATTCCTATAACGGTCCACGGCTGTTCATCCAGAAGAATGTCTTTGCCGATAATTGAGGGATCGGCACCGAAGCGCCGCCTCCACAGGCTCCAACTGAGAAGCACGGCGGCGCTGGCGCTGGGCGAATCGTCGGAGGCGACGAAGAGTCGTCCGTAAGCAGGCTGAACACCCAGAGTTGAAAAGAGATTCCAGGAGCACTTTGTGCCTTCAATCTTTTCCGGCAGTTGTCCGCCCTTGCCCGAGAGGTTATATCCAGCTCCTCCCCACGCCGCCATCTGCTCAAAGCCCGGAGCTTCACTCTGCCAATGCTGAAACACACCGCCAGCAACTACATTGAACTTGTATGTGTTTTGCCCGTTCAGCATCTGCTCATAGAGCATCACCAGGCGCGCAGGCTCCCGAAACGGGAGCGGCTTCAGCAGCACTGAACGCACAACCGTGAACATGGCGGTGTTGGCCCCGATTCCGATCGCCATTACCAGTATGACAACCAATGTAAAGCCGCGATCGCGAAGGAGCGTCCGCGCGGCGTGCCGCAGGTCACGAGCAACGCTATCCAGCAGCCCGACTGTGTTCCATTGCCAGTGCTGTTCCAATACGCGCTGCGGATTGCCGAACTTTAGGTAAGCCTGTCGTCGCGCCTCGTCTTCCGACATCCCG
>DATLKS010000120.1:0-11728 GCA_035538255.1 Terriglobales bacterium | reverse complement strand
TTCAACGCCGATACGCCAGGATAAGAGCAGTGGCCTCCGCATTGTGCGGCGGCTGAGTATTCCTTCGGTGTCTCTAGAATCCGGCGCATACTGGCACTAGCGCTTACTCCCTATCGCCGCCTTCGCAATATCTTTACGATACTGCATTCCCTCGAAACGAATCTTCTCGACGCCTTCGTAGGCGCGGGCTTTTGCTGTGGCCAGGTCTGGCCCGCGTGCCGTCACTCCCAATACTCGACCGCCGGCAGTCACGATCTGGTCTCCGGAATGCGCGGTTCCCGCATGGAACAGTTTTACGTCCGATAGCTTCTCGGCGCGGTCGAGCCCCTGAATAATCTGGCCATTGGTGAACGCGCCGGGATAGCCGCCCGACGCTACCACGATGCAAACCGAGGGTTCGCGGGACCAGCGCAACATCTCCGGCGAGAGCGCACCTTTGGTGACAGCCTCGCAGGCATCCACCAGATCGCTTTCCAATCGGAAGATGACAGCTTGAGTTTCGGGATCTCCGAACCGGCAGTTGAACTCGAGTACCATGGGGCCGCGTGCCGTCATCATTAGTCCGATGTAGAGCACGCCTTTGTAAACCACGCCTTCAGCGCGCATGCCGTTCACCACCGGACGAGCAATGTGATTAACGATCCATTCGCGCATCGTGCCATCGATCAGATCATCTGTCGAATACGCGCCCATCCCTCCGGTATTAGGACCGGTGTCACCATCTCCAACGCGCTTGTGGTCCCGGGACGGAACTAGCGGCACGATGGTTTGTCCATCGGTCATAACCAAAAAAGAGAGTTCTTCGCCCTGCAGGAATTCTTCGAGGACCACTAGGGCTCCGGCATCGCCCACGAACTTGCGGGCAAGCATCTCGGCAGCGATGCGGCTGGCTTCATCCTTGGTTTTTGCGATCACGACGCCCTTGCCGCCGGCCAGGCCGTCAGCTTTCACTACAATTGGAGTGCCGAAAAGGGACAGAGCCTGCTGTACTTCGGCTGGGGTCCTGCAGATTGCATAGTGAGCGCTGGGTACATGAACGCGCTGCATGAACTCTTTTGCAAACGCCTTGCTGGCTTCGAGATGAGCTGCTTTTTGTGACGGGCCAAATATGGCTAGCGCCCGCCTCTCGAACTCATCAACCACTCCGAGTGTGAGCGGTAGTTCGGGTCCAACGATCGTAAGGTCGGGTTCCAGCCGGTGCGCAAGCTGCACGAGCTCGTCAATATTGTGGAGGTCTGCGGGAATGCAGGAGGCGTCCTGTGCGATGCCGGCATTCCCTGGAGCGCAGAAGACCTCAGTAACTCGCGACGACTGGCGCAGCTTCCAGACCAGCGCGTGTTCGCGGCCACCACCGCCGAGGACCAGAATCCGCATCGTGCTTCCAAAGCTTGGAATGCTGGGGGAACTTGCAAGGTTAGGGTGTTGCTAATGAAAGTGTCAACGGCGCTTGGTCGGGATTACTAGCAGAGTGACCGACAGGTCTAAGCAAAAATAAAAAGGCTCCGAATTTCGGAGCCTTTTTGGAGTTCGAGAAAAAGCTACTGACGCGGGATCTGCTGCTGGCTGCCGCTGTTGTTCACATCGCCGGCGGGCTGAGTCGCAGTTGCCGGTTGCTGATTAGCCGAGGGAGGTACGCTGCGATTCACCGCTCCGGTAACGCCGCCTTGCTGAGCGCTGCTCGGCTGGTACGCTCCGCCGTTCTGAACACCGGCGGTTTGCTGCTGCGCCAGGTCCGCAATGCCATTCTTGAGCAGAGCCACTTCCACGCGTCCGCCACGGATGCGCTTCGGAGCAGCACCTTCTTCGCTTGACTTCACTGCCGCATTGCCTACACCGATGGTATAGATGCGATAGAGCGGAATGTCATGATTGATGACAAGATAACGGACCACGCTTTGCGCCATGCTCTGCGAATTCGAAATCGCAGTGCTGCCTCTGCCGGACGAGAAGCCCTGAATCTGCACAATGGTACCGCGCTGATTCTTCAACTGCTCAGCGAGTTGATCGAGCGCCTCTTTGGCCTTCGTACTGAGAACCTGCTGTCCGGGACGGAAGCGAATCTCAGTGTCGGAGACCGGCGAGTACTGATCGAGATTGCCGATTGTTTGCTGAACCGTGCCCAGACGCGTGCTGGCTTGATCGATAGTCTGCTGCGCCGCTTGAGCGCGGTTGCCCGCATCAATTGCATGCTGGTCGGCTTGATCTGCCTTCAAAGAAGCCTGGCGGATGCCTTCCTGCGAGCGAGCGTCAACGTCCTTGATGTCCTTTGAGTTCTTCGAGGTGAGCTCATCAAGCTCGTTCATGCGGTCGCGGATCGGCTGCATCTGGCGCTGAACGTATTTCTTGCGCGCGAAGGGGTTCAGATGACCCCAGAATCCCTCGTGCGTCTCCTGCTTCAGCGGCTGATGAGCAGAGAGGTTGACGTCGTTGTTGGTGTTGGGGCCTTTGGTCTGCGTCTGTGCAGCAGGGGCAACCTGCTGCGATGCCGGCGCTGACTGCTGATCTGTGCTGCTGCTGTTCTGCTGCTGCGCGAAAGCCGCCGGAACGATCAGAGATGCAGCTAGTGGCAATGACAGAAAATAACGGGACTTCATTGTGCGAATTCCTCCAAATTGTTCCGGAGCCGCTGTGGGGGAGGGTCCGGGAAAAGCCTCAGGGGACGCTCGGCCACTTCGTCCTAACTGCCGCTCCACGGTTGTTGCCGGGCGGAACAGGCGGGCGGGCCGCATTCCCCACTTCATAGATGCCTAGATCAATTCACCTGCCATTCTCAATATTATCCCCGAAAGTGCTAGCCCTTTAGTTTTAATAAGATGCAACTTGCCTAAAATCAGCTACCTGGAAGGTCCCGCCAGACTGGGTATTTTGTACGTTGCCGACGAGCAAAAACGGCAGAACACGTTTTCGGATGCCTGAGCTGCTGGCCGTTCCGTTTGGCCTCGGCGTGGCCCGCTCGCTTTCAGGACAAAGGCATTTTGGCACGGCACTCTGGTCAGGCCAGGTGAAAGAGCCGCCTCAGGAACTACTCGGACGACGGTCCGGGAGAGTGTCTCCAGATACGCGTTGAGCAGCTATGATTCTCGACCAGACCCTCGATTTGCTTTGCCAGGCCGAGCTGTATTCCCGAAATAGGAAGGATTTCCTTGTCGCCTGACGAAGATCACGACTCAGGAATGCCTGCAATCTGATACAAAAAGCATACGCGTGTCGCTCATCGAGCCGCTGCTGGCGAACTTTGTCTCCAATCCGCTATCCCAGGAACAATTACGGCTTTTGCAAGACTATCTTGATCTGCTCTTGAGCTGGAACGCCAAGATTAACCTCACCGCCATCCGCGAGCCTCAAGAAATTGTGCGCCGTCACTTCGGGGAGTCACTGTTTGCGGGCGAGCAATTGCGCCCCGAAAATGGTGCAAGATTGTCAGATTTGGGCTCTGGAGCTGGATTTCCAGGGCTTCCTATCGCAATTCGTTACCCAGCAATTCATGTCACCCTAATTGAGTCGCAGCAGAAGAAGGCTACGTTTCTGCGTGAGGTTGTACGCAGTTTAGGGATACGAAATGTCGAAATCTATGGAGGTCGAGCAGAGAATTCTGGTTTAACCTCCCAGATCGTCACTCTACGCGCAGTAGAGAAATTTCAGCTGACTTTGCCGGTTGCGAGATCCCTTGTAGGCGGAGGAGGCCGATTAGCTCTTCTGATAAGTAGTGCGCAGGTGAAAGCAGCACATCGAATGACGCCGGAAGTAGGGTGGCAGGAACCCATTGCGATCCCCGAATCGCGCCAGAGAGTTCTTTTGATGGGTCTGTGCTGACCGCCGGGTCAGAATCGACGATTTCGCCTCTCGTAATTTTGGCCCGCCAGCGTGCAGAATGCTTCATTGCTGGCTGTTCTGAGTGCCGGAACCAAAAGAGTCAATAGCCATGCCTTCTGATCGCAGCTCATTCCCATCTGCCTCCGCGATAATGTTCCACGTGGAAAGTTGCAGAGTTTGTGGCCTGCTTCTCCACACCGATTTCCACTCCGCGACGCATTCAGATCAGAGTTGACGCACAGTAACTTACGCCCGTTGTTCCACGTGGAACAGCCTGGTTATCCACGCTCTTGCACTAATTTCCGGCATTGCCGCTTGCGGCGTCAGCCGCTAGCTTCAAACAGAGGAAGGCGTTCGTGGCCAGAGTAATCGCCATTGCAAATCAAAAAGGCGGGGTCGGGAAGACCACCACTGCAATTAACCTCGCCGCCTCACTGGCCGCCGCAGAGGTAAGAGTTCTGCTGGTTGACTGCGACCCGCAATCAAATTCCACTAGCGGGCTTGGGTTCCCCCGTGATCCCGAACGAATCAGCACCTATCATCTCCTTATGCGCGACGCCGTGGCGCAGCAGGCGATCACGCCGACGGAGCTAGAGGGCCTCAGCGTGATCCCGGCGCACAAACACCTGATCGGCGCCAACATTGAATTGGTGCAAGCAGACCGCCGGGAGTTCCGTCTGCGCGATGCCCTCGATCAAATCCGCTCGGACTTCGACTTCATTATCCTTGACTGCCCACCGGCCTTGGACCTGCTGACACTGAACGCCTTGGTAGCCACCAACTCCGTACTCATTCCTATGCAGGCCGAGTACTTCGCTTTAGAAGGAATCAGTGAGCTGCTGGATACCATGGATCGAATTCGGCAAAGCTTCAACCCGGGCCTGGAACTCGAAGGCGTAGTGCTAACGATGTGGGACGACCGCACCAATCTCGCTCAGCAGGTAGCAAACAACCTGCGCGAATTTTTCGGAGACAAGCTCTGCAATACGACGATCCCGCGCAATGTTCGGCTGGCGGAGGCGCCTAGCTACGGAAAGCCGGCACTGCTATATGACTTACGCTCCCGCGGCGCTGAGAGTTACATAAGGCTGGCGAAGGAGCTGTTAGGAAACGCTGTCGCAAGAAGTGCTCCGACCGAGGCTGAAATCATTGTGCAGACAGGGACTTGAAAAGAAGCACTCAGCCGTCAGTACTCAGCATTCAGCCAGTTGACAAGCTGGAGCTGAAGAATGCTTTGAAAGATAGAGAGAGTTAGACCGCCACACGGACAATCACCTGGCACAAGCTGCAGCAGATCGCGAGAATGGCGCAAGGCTGAGTGCCGAATGCTGAGCTCTGAATGCTTTTGTTGGATGAGCCGAAAGCTGATGACCCTAACAGCCGAAAACTGATGGCCGACAGCTGATTTGTTCCACGTGGAACAAGCGCCTGGCAAAAACTCTCGCCACTCGCGAGAAATGCCACGGGGCTGAATGCTGAGTGCTGAATGCTTATTCTGGAGATCCTATGACCATACCCGCCACAACTTCTGGAGTACGCAAAGCCCTCGGACGCGGACTCGAATCGCTGCTTCCTTCCACTCGCCCAGCTCCCGCGGTCGAACCGACCGGACCTAACGCGCTACAGGGGCAGTCAGTCCGCGATTTACCAGTCGGCGAGATCGATCCCAATCCCTATCAGACTCGCACTAACTTCGACGAGCAGGCGCTTAACGAACTCGCCGCATCCATCCTGGTAAACGGCATAGTGCAGCCAATTGTCGTGCGTCCGCAGAACGGACGCTACCAGCTCGTCGCGGGTGAGCGACGCTGGCGCGCCTGCCAAAAGCTGGGTCGCGAATTCATTCCTGCGGTCATCAAGCAGGTCTCGAACGAGCAGGCGATGGAAATCACCATCGTCGAGAACCTGCAGCGCGAAGGCCTAAATCCGATGGAAGAAGCCCGCGCCTTTGATCGCCTCGCTCGCGAGTTCAATCTCACACAGGAGCAGATGTCGCAGCGCACCGGCCGCGAACGCGCCTCGATCGCCAACCTGATCCGCCTGCTGCGTCTTCCCGAAACGGTACAGCAATCAATCGAGAAAGGCGAGCTTACCGCCGGACACGCCAAAGTTCTGCTGGGCCTTGATGCTCCTGAAGCCATCCTCCAAACTGCACAAAAAGTCCGCCAGCTCTCTCTCTCAGTACGCCAGACCGAAGAACTCGTTCATCGCATGCTGGCCCCGGGCGACGAGCAACACCGCGAGACTCAACCCAAGCGCCCAGTAGATCCCAACGTCCGCGCCGCCGAGGAAGAGCTGCAGCGCGCCCTGGGAATGCGTGTCACAATTCGTGACAAGAAGGGCAAAGGCAAAATCGTGATCGAATATGCGTCTCTTGAAGATTTCGATCGTGTAGTGGAGACACTGAGTCGATAGTCTTCACAATGGACGGAGCACACATGAGGAGATCAGGAGGGAGTCGCGGTCACCTCGGCCGCGTTTTCGAATGATCGTGGTAAATTCCTAGAATGGAACTGTGGCAAGCGATTGCCGATGGATAACACTGCCCAGCGCATTTCTCCTAGGGCTCTGTGCCTCAGTGGGGAGAGAGCCCCAGGTCTAGCTCAGAGTCGATAGCCTCCTTCGACTGAAACACTCTATTCATCCTGCCGTCACTATTGCGCAATGTAGCCGCTTTAGCCTTCTCCATGCTTCCACAAAACTTTTGGAGCGGAGGAACTATGTCTTTAAAACGGCTTTTGCCTATCTGTGCGCTCATGGTGACGCTTGGAGTCTCCCTCGTCGCATTTGGTCGCCAGGGTGGGTCCGGCACCGATCAGCGAATCCAACACGTGCTGCTTATCAGCGTCGATGGGCTTCACGCGCTCGATGTGGCTCACTACGTTAGTACACACAAAGACTCAGCGCTGGCGGAGCTTTCCCAGCACGGAGTTACATTCACCAACGCTCACACACCGGCAAACTCCGATTCATTTCCCGGCCTGCTCGCTCTCGCAACTGGTGGATCGCCCGTCACGACAGGCCTGTTCTACGACGTGAGTTACGATCGGACGATCTTCGACCCGAGCAACAAGAACTGCACGGGTGAGCCCGGCAACAACATGATCTTTGACGAGAGCGTCGATCTCTATAAAGGAAATGTCTCGCAAGACGTGCTCGATCCCAACAGTCTGCCCCGCCATTTCGACCAGAGCGGACACTGCGTTCCATTGTTTCCCCATCAAGCACTGCGCACCAATACGATATTTGAAGTCGTGAAGGCGGCGGGAGGACGCACTGCATGGGCCGATAAGCATCCTGCCTACGATATTGTAAACGGACCGTCAGGGAAAGGCGTAGACGACCTCTACACACCTGAAATCACCAACGTCAACGGATTCGACGCCACTGCTAGCGTGGTATGCACCGTGCTCAATGACCAGAAGAAAGTTAACGCCATCCTGAACGAGATTGGCGGGTTCACCCACGACGGCAAGTTCAAGGTCGGAGTTCCTACCGTTTTCGGAATGAACTTCCAGGCGGTAAGCGTGGGACAGAAGCTTTCGAACGACAATTCTGATAATAGCTGCGCAAAGGATCCGTTTACCGGACAACAGGGCGGATATCTGCCCGACGCCGTAAGCCCAACTCCGGTCCTTGAGTATGGCTTGGAGCAGACCGACGCGGCACTTGGTGCCATGATTTCCGCGTTGAAGCATGAGGGCATCTATGACTCCACGCTATTCATTGTCTCGGCAAAGCATGGGCAATCTCCGATCAATCCCGCCAGGGTAAACAAGCCCGGACATTTCGCCGATCTTGTCACCGGCGACTCCGGAACCGATGCTGGAGCCGCGGCCATCGCCGCTGCCGGAAATTGCAGCATAGGATCTTGCGGTTTCGTCCAAGATGATGACATAGCGCTCATCTGGCTGCAGGACCAAAGCCAGACGCAAGCCGCGGCGAACTACCTGAATAAAAATGCCAAGAAGTTATTCATCGATGAAGTCATGGCGGGTGAGGATTTGACGCTGAAATTCAACGATCCGACCAAGGACAGCCGCACTCCGGACATCATCGTGCAGCCCCAGTACGGCACGATCTATACCACCTCAAGCAAGAAGAACGCCGAACACGGCGGCTTCAGCTTTGGGGATACCAATGTGGGATTGATCGTATCTAACCCTGAGTTTTCTGGAGCCGTATTGAAGACGCCGGTATCAACGGCTCAAGTGGCGCCCACGATTCTGCAATCATTAGGCTTGGATCCGCAGGCCCTCAAGTCAGTTCGTGTGGAGAAGACTGAAACGCTGCCTGGACTTACTGGCGGAGCTTCAAACGTTTCTGAAGAAGAGTAGAGCGACAAAGTTGCCTTACTGCATCGGGGGAGCTGCGCTCCCCGTTTTTTTGGGTTCTTCAAATTGAAGGTAGGTGGATGGAGGCGCGGGTCGGAATCGAACCGACGCATAAAGGTTTTGCAGACCTCTCCCTTACCACTTGGGTACCGCGCCCACTCGAGAACAGTTTGCCAAACACCGAAAACCCTCGCAAACTGCGAGGGCGAATGAGCAAACACTATACAAAACTGGAGCGGGAGACGGGATTTGAACCCGCGACTTCGACCTTGGCAAGGTCGCACTCTACCGCTGAGTTACTCCCGCTCAGAACTGCGTTGATTATAACAAAATGCAGTGTGTTAAACCCGCCGCTCGACAGACAAACCGGCTTCTACTCTTGCTAAATTCTCTATTGCACACCTGCTCTGCGCGTTAGACGCTGCTGTTCCGAGTGCTAGGATTTACGGATGACCTCCACCTCGCCGCTGGTTGGCGTCATCATGGGCAGCCGCAGCGACTATCAGGTGCTTGAATCTGGCATTGAGATTCTGCGCGAGCTGCAAGTTCCTTTCGAGAAACGCATCGTATCCGCGCATCGCACCCCGGACTGGATGTTCGAATATGCCTCGACGGCGGAGAAGCGCGGCTTACAGGTGATCATCGCAGCGGCTGGAGGCGCAGCGCATCTCCCGGGCATGGTGGCGTCGAAGACCATCCTTCCCGTTTTGGGAGTACCTGTTCCTGCAACGCTGCTCAACGGCGTCGATTCGCTGCTCTCGATTGTGCAAATGCCCAAGGGGGTACCGGTCGGCACGCTGGCCATCGGACAGCCTGGCGCGGCCAACGCCGCGCTGCTCGCAGCTTCGATCTGTGCGCTCAGGGACTCCGCATTGCGCGAGCGCATCCGTGCATGGCGAGCGGGCCGGCAGCAGGAGGTCCTGAGCATGGAGCTGCCTTCGTGAGCGCCATCCTTCCCGGCGCCACGATTGGAATTCTTGGAGGTGGGCAGCTCGGACGCATGACCGCCATGGCGGCGCGTTCGCTCGGCTATCGCGTGCAGGTACTCGATCCTGACCGTTCCTGTCCTGCGAGTTTTGTCGTCGATAGCTGCTTCACCGCGTCGTTCGACGATGTCGGAGCAGCCGCGCACCTCGCGCGCGGTTCGGATGTGGTGACTCTGGAGATCGAGCAGATATCGCTCGCCAGCCTCGAAGAGGCGGCGCGGTACGCTCCCGTAAGACCAGATGCAGCGGTGCTCAAAATCGTGCAGGATCGCATCCGCCAAAAGACGTGGCTTCAAACCAGTGGATTCCCAATAGGGGAATGGCGGCCGGCCGCCACGGCTTCGGAGCTTTCGGCTGCAATGGACGAATTCAAGCGCGATTGCTTCATAAAGTCGGTGTCCGGAGGATACGACGGCCGCAGCCAGATCCGGGTGCAACCGGCAACGGCCACGCCTTCTGCGGATGAGATATGGAAGCTGCTCGGATCACGTCCTTGCGTAGCGGAGCGTGCACTATCACTCGACTATGAAATTTCAGTGCTGATCGCGCGGCGGCCGAATGGCGAGGCAGTCGCCTATCCGCCAGCGCTCAATCATCATGACGCGCAGATACTCGATTGGTCGGCTATCCCTGCATCGCTCTCACCCGAGCTTCACCGGGAGGCGGTCGATCTCGCGCTTGAGGTTGCGCAGCAGCTTAAGAGCGTCGGATTGCTGGTGATAGAGATGTTTGTACTGAAGAACGGAAAGCTCGCTGTCAACGAGCTGGCGCCGCGCCCGCACAACAGCTATCACGCCAGCGAACGAGCATGTGTTACGAGCCAATTCGAACAGGCGGTACGCTCCATATGCGATCTTCCATTGGGCGATCCGGCGGTAATCAAGCCGGCTGCGATCTCCAATCTTTTGGGTGACGTCTGGCTCGGCCCTGCGGCGCCAGCATTCGATCGTGCGCTGGCGATTCCCGGAGTTCGATTGCATTTGTATGAGAAAAGCGTGCCGCGTCCGGGACGAAAAATGGGTCATCTCTCTGCCATCGGCGACACGGTGCAGCAAGCCGTCGATCGCGTGATCCAGTCGCGCGCTGCGCTGCGCGGGTAACTTTCGGTCCTGATTACAGGTAACTATTGTCATCGGGGAAATTCTTGGTTCTGCCACAGAATTCGCGCACACTAGGGGTTAACCCAGGCTGGAGGCAGTTATGAAAACCCCCACTCTCATTATCAAGATCCCAGATGGAAGTTCGACGCTAGTCGCGCGATGCTCGGCTTGCGAGCAAACATTTCCACTAAGTTCAACGGGAAGAGTCGATCCTCTTATTGGCGAGCGAGAAGTGAAGCCGGCCTTTGAGACGCACGTGAAACAGAAACACAACTGGCGCGCAGATTCGCAACAGACCGCCGCATACCGCTTGCGAGAGATGTTTAAAGACGACCCTGAACAATAACGAGGAGTCGAGCACGTTGTTCCAGGCTTCGTCAGAGAGAACAATTACAAACTGGGCTACAGCCGCAATTCTACTCTGGCGCGTTCGGCCAACGCGGGCATTTCTCGCAGCGAAGCAACGTTGATCGAACTTCGTCGCAGTGCTTCCAATGCGAACTGAGTTGATTCGTCTTCCGCCGCAAGAGCGTCCTCGACGATTGCAGTGAGATCCGTCTTCGCACCTTCCACGCGCGCGATTCCTTCGGCGAGCCCCGGATAGCTGAAGGCAAGAACCTTTGCGCTGTCTGGCTCCGTCGCGACGGAAACAGCGTGAAAGAGTCGAATCACCCCATTCGGACGATACCCGCAATCGATCTTCAGAGGATCACCAGGATAAGTGTACTTTGCCGCTCTGATTTTCTTGTTTAGTGAATTCCACACACCAGCGCTCTCGAAGGCATCCTGAATGCGTGCGACGATTCGCTGTCGAGCACCGAGGGGCGATTCCTGTTTCAGGCGACGACGCTCCAGATAAGAGCGAGCGAGTTGCTCAAGATCTCTCTCCGGAGAATCTGAGAGCGCCGCATTGGGCTGAGACAATTGCAGGCCGGTGGAGAGCGTGTCTTGCAGTCGATAGATCGTCTGCTGTCTTGAAGCGGGACTCTTGCTGAATTGCTCGCGCAAAACTCCCTCAAGAGCTTCCAGAGGCTCGATGTCGGGCCTGTGGATCGAGGCAGCGCACGCGTGCCCAGTCACGCGTGAAGCGCACGCCGGCGTAGCCAATGTCGCGCCCGAGCAGGAGCACGCCTATGTCGACGAACTCGTTCTTGAATGGGTCAGGAACGTAGCGCATCAACAGGAAGTCGCATTGAGTGGACATCAACGTCTATCTCTGATTGGAAGTACTTCCGTCAGACCCATAGGACAGGCACTAACATCCGTACCGAGATCGGGCCGAATCCACGGTACGATACTTAGCCTACCCCCATTGTGCTGCCCGGAAAGCTTTCTGGATACATGCGTATCGTGCTGCGCCCAGCAGTCCTGCATCGTCATTCAGCACGATCTTCACTGGAATGTCTTCCAGGAGCGAACGCATGCGGCCTTTGTCGAAGAAAGCCTCCAGAAATTCCGGTTGTTTCATAATCGGAATATTCTTGGCAGCGATACT
>DATLKS010000119.1:0-4257 GCA_035538255.1 Terriglobales bacterium | reverse complement strand
TCGCTCGACAGCGGATTACCTGCGCTACCTGCCGGCCCAGCAGGGAATTTGGCGTCAGACGGGGTTCCGCTCGGAGACGTCGTTCCGCTTGGATTCGTCGCACCAGCGGCCGTTGAAGCAGGGTTATTGCTGCCTGAATTCGAAGTGCTTGCGCTGGAACTGCTCAGACCAGTGGCGATCGTCGAAGGGCCCAGGCCGGGTCCCGAAGGATTCTGCTCCCCAGTCGTCGTGATCTTTTGTCCAAAGAAGCCAACTGCGGGGCGTGCCTTCCCGAACTGGATTGGCTGCCAATCATCCTTCCCCGTTATGGGATTGAGATATTTGCGCCGAAGAAAGCGGATATTATTCGTGTTTTGCAGTTGATCGGGATCTGAGGGATAGCGTCCGAACTTCTTGTAAAACCTACGAATCGCGAGAGCATACTGCTCACCACGGCGGATGAGTTCATCCTCTTTGACTCTCTGGGCAGCTCTAGCCGCATTTGGCGCAGCTGCTGCGAGAGCAATGATGAGCAGAGTAAGGGCAAAGAGAATGGCCAACAGAACGTAGCCCGCATCCCTTCTTCTTCCCATTCTTGCGAATCTCGTTCGCATATCAGCTCGGAGTTAACGGAATCGTCTGGACGTTGTTGTTCAGCACATCTTCGATCTGCACTTGATTGCTCTGGATGTGGAGGATCTTGTACCTGCGATTCACGATGTCGCCTTCCCGGCCGATGAAAACAGCATCCCCATTTGCCAGGAATATGCTCCTTTGCTCGCCTGCCTTATTAGCAAAGCCGAAGAACTTCAGAGGGATGGGCGGTGGAGGCGCTGGCGGCGGTGGAGGCTGAGGTCCAATGAATTCTTTTTTCGCGACTACTGGTTGCCTTGGCTGGGGAATCTCGGCTTGCGCCTCAAAGATGTTGCGTCCACTTCCCTTGTATTCCGCTCCTTCACTGTTCTTCAGGAGATCGGTTCGCAACGTTGGATCGAGCGGAGCGGCAGCACCCCCGCGCCCACCAGTACGTCGATTAGCTGCTTCGGGCTGGGTTGGGACTGCGTTCGGAATCGAAGCTGCAACGGTCGGATTTGAGGAGTCGGAGAGGAACATTCGCAGCAGAAAGATCACCGCGATCGCCATGAGGACCAGCATGGCGTAAAGCTGCTTCTTATTTTCAGCTCCGACTCTCATCTCTAACCCTGGGCACGGAGATACGTGTCGAGTTTCATGTCAAGCCTGATGTCGCTGGTCCGCGGACCAGTTTCCGATCTCTCTCCGGTCAGACCTACGCTGTCGATGATGAAGAACATCTTGTCGCGTTCGACGGCATTCATGAACCTTACGACATTGAGATATTGTCCGGCTAATCCGGCATGTATCTCTAAGTTCTCAATTCCCTCGATCTTTCCCGGATCGGTCTTGTAAGCGACTGATGTAATCCTGATGTGATTTGCATTCGCCAGCCTTCCCATCTCGGCCACCACATCGGAGTAGCGTGCGGGCAAGCGGTTTTGAATGAAGGCGGCATCGTCGTTTTGAGCCTGATGCAGCTTTTGATCGATACCTCGCAGCGGTACCGTAGTGCGAGTGAGCTGGCGATACTGTTCTTCCACCTGTTGCTGCACCTGTGCAGGTTGCTCTGTCCCGGATCGCAGCGGCAGAGCAAGGTATACAAGTGCCGCAGCATCGATCACTCCGAGGACGATCATCGCCGACATGATGCTCTTTCGGGCGCGCGAGAGATCAGCCATTACTCGCCCCCTTCAATGGCCTGATGAGGTATATAGGAAGTAATAATGTCCGACTTCACAGCTCCGCTTTTTTCATGGGTTTCTGTACCAAGCTGCGGAGACCGGAAATGCGGTGATTTTTCCATGTTGCGCAAAAGCTGGACGGCTGGATCGCGAGTCTCACCCTGAACCTCGACCTTCAATGTGAAGCGATTGTGCTGATCGACCACCGGAGCGATTGAGGTAACGCGAACCCCGGCGGGCATAACTCGCTCCATATCTTCCATCAGTCGGGTCCAGGAAAATGACTTTCTCAGAATGGCGCTGTTGAGAAATTGGGAGCGATCGCGAGTGCCGCGGTTTTCAGGTCGGGCGAGAATCTGCTGGGCTTGACCTTCCTCTTTTTTGAGTTCAGCCAGCTTCGCTTGCGCCTGACGGGCACTCTCCCATTCCTGACGGGAATTTCGGTAGTGGCGCACCGACAGGACAAGCATGAAAGCAGTGAATAAAATCAGACATGCAAGGGCGGTTCCCCACTGCCGATAAAAGCGACCCTCGTCCTCGTAGGGTCGCGACGCGAGATTTATCCCAATTTTCATCAGTGCGTGAGCACCCCCGCAACCCCTGCCAGCGCGGATGGGGGCAGAGTATCGCCTGAGAGGCCCTCTCCTAAGTGAACACCCGAATCGAAGCTTTCGGGGTGAACACCAGTTTGCTCCTGAAGGGCTGCCTTAAGGTCTTCCGCACCGGCGGTCGAAGCCAGCAGGATGCGCTCAATCTTCGCGGAATAATTGTCTTCGAAGAAAACAATTGACGGATATACGTCATCGGCGATTGCTGTTCCGCTTCGAGTCGCTGCCGCGTCGAGCATGCGATAGAAGACCACTTCATTCTGATCGGCAATGGCAACCGAGACGAAATTGCCATCGCTTTTTACCAGAAGCGTGGGGCGGCTGGCCTCGATCGCATTCAAAACAGCCAAGGTCGACGGCAGCACGAATCCAGGTTCGTATCCCGCGTTGCGGAATACCGACTCGTACTCGCTCAGCACCTCGCGAGGAGTGATTGCTGCCAATACCTTAACTGATCCCGGTTTCCGGTAGCTCTGGAATGAAACCGCCGCATGATCGGCGTCAAAGGGGACAGATTTCCGCAGCCGGAAACGAACTATCGGCTCGGCCTCAGCAAACTTCTCCGGCAGAGTGTCAAAGTCCAGCAGTAGCACCCGCACAGCGGCATCGGGCAGCACAGCAATCACGTCGCGCTTGCGTCCGCCAACTGCCGACAAAGCGCTCTGAATCGACTGGCTCAGGGTGGTAGGGTTCGCGACATTGCCTTGCGTCAGAGAAGGCCGAACCATACTTGCATCGAGGCGGCGCACAGCGTACACGTCCAATCCGCTTGCGTCGGATTTGGCGCGCGCGGCTATCACATTCTGCTGTGTAATTTCGCACGCCAGCCGTGGCTTGGGCTCGCTTAGTGTTGCCATTGCTTATCTGGAAGTCTCGATGAAGGTTACCTTGTTGATTTCTTTCAAAGTCGTGACGCCATTGCGGACCTTGGCGAGCGCGGACTCGCGGAGAAAGCGCATTCCTTCCTCGCGAGCCGCTTTGCGCACTTCGGAGGTAGGCTTCTTCTCCAGGATCAATTCGCGAATTCTGTCGGTGAGGTCAAGCAGCTCGTGTATCGCGGTTCGGCCTTTATAACCGGTACCGGCGCACTCGATACAACCGACTCCTTCATAAAATTTGAAATCCTTCCACTCGGCTATTTGTAAGCCGCTGGCTTCGAGCTGCTCAGCCGAATAGTGGACGGCCTTCTTGCAGGAATCGCAGATCACCCGCACCAGCCGTTGAGCCAGAATGCAATTCAATGCCGAGACGAAGTTATACGCTTCCACTCCCATATTGAGAAAGCGACCTATTACATCAACGACATTGTTCGCGTGCACGGTGGTAAACACGAGGTGGCCGGTTAGCGCCGACTGAATGGCGATCTGTGCCGTTTCAGTGTCGCGAATTTCGCCGACCAATATCTTGTCAGGATCGTGACGCAGAATGGATCGCAATCCACGCGCGAACGTCAGTCCCTTTTTCTCATTTACGGGAATTTGCGTGATGCCGCGGATCTGGTACTCGACAGGATCTTCAATCGTAATGATTTTGTCCTCTTCGCTCTTGATCTCGTTTAGCGCAGCATAGAGCGTCGTGGTCTTGCCAGAGCCGGTTGGACCGGTAACCAGCACCATCCCGTAAGGCTCGAGTATGTATCGACGGAAGTGCCGCAAATCATCTTCGTCGAAGCCAACGACGTCCAGCGTGAGTTTGCGGAACTTCTCACTCATCGATTCCTTGTCAAGCACTCGAAGAACGCCGTTTTCGCCATGCACAGTCGGCATAATCGAGACTCGAAAATCGATGAGTCTTCCTTTGTACTTCACCCGAAAGCGCCCGTCTTGAGGAACGCGGCGCTCGGCGATGTCGAGCTCACTCATGACCTTGATACGCGAGACGATTGTCGAGTGGTGCTCTTTCGAGATAGGTGG
>DATLKS010000118.1:0-2815 GCA_035538255.1 Terriglobales bacterium | reverse complement strand
TGCCATGTTCTCCTCCTGCAAAAGACTGGCTGATTTCAGCACAGGTGCTTTGCAGGAAGCCACGAAAATGAGCCTCGCGGCCAATCGGAAGACCACGACCGGAGGAGACGTTTAGGTCGCGGTTCCCAGACCGGAATCGATTGATCTGAGGAGACTTATATGCAAAAGCCTCCGAACCGGCGGAGGCTTTGGAGGCTTTAAAGACCGAAACAGGAGTAAGGCGTACTCGAAAGCTATGCTTTCTGCACCTTACCGCTCTTCAGGCAGGAGGCGCAGACGCGAACGCGCCTGTGCGATCCCTGGACGATCGCGCGCACGGACCGCAAGTTCACATTCCAGCGACGCTTCGTGACGTTATGAGCGTGGCTGATATTGTTTCCAAATTGCGGCCCTTTGCCGCACACTTCACATACTCGTGCCATCTTACGAACTCCGGAATTTCAGCAGACTCGTGCGCCGAGCGCTCTTAAGTCTAAGATTTTCTTCAGGAACCTGCTCCGCGGAAAACGGATGACGCTCTAGAAGGGTCTGGACATGAACGTCCAAATAAGATTTTAACGGAACTGCCCTAAAACGGGCAAATTGTAAGGTCGCCGCGCCAGGAGTCGCGACTCTATTCTGAGGTCGCCAAACCGCGAGATCAGAAATTGCGAAATACCAAGGAGCTTCGGAATGGCTTAGTCTGTACCTATGTCGCACGAGCCACTGAGGACCGGACCCGCGCACGAAATGGCGCGCGTTCAGGCCGAAGAAGCGCGCGTTCTGCCACTTGCGGCGACCGACCCAAAGTCCGTTAAGGTGCAGAAGAGTACCGGTCAAGGCATGGACATCGAGTGGAAAGACGGTCACAAGAGCCACTACTCATTCGTGTGGCTGCGGGAGGCCTGCCCCTGTGCCACTTGCAACGAAGAACGAGAAGGTACTGGCCGCAAGATTGGTGAGCCGGCAAAGCCGAAGCCGGGAGCCCTGCCCATGTACAAGGAGCCGGCGCGGCCGCTGGAAATCAATCCGATAGGGAAGTACGCGATCAATTTCCACTGGAACGACGGCCATAGCAGCGGCATTTATTCCTGGGACTTCCTGAGGCGCGAATGTCCCTGCGCGGAGTGTAAGAAGTAGCACTCAGCCATCAGCACTCAGCATTCAGGCAGCCACCAGTTTGGATATTGTCGATGCGAAAGTCGTTCCCTGAAGCCATCCGGCAGCCCAGACGGCGCACGAGCTCATCGACATAGCCGAGGTGCTGACTGGCTGAATGCTGAGTGCTGACAGCTGAGTGCTTCTGTCCAGAGCTGCACCATTTCTGCACGGCAAACTCTGGGAGAGATGCGGCATCTGTAAGCATTGCGGCTGGTGGTCAGGAATCAACCCCCGTAAAATTGAGCTGGAGGATCTTTTCATGAAAGGTTTTCTCATTGGACTTGGAATTGGTGTCGGACTAGGTGTGCTGTTTGCGCCGATGAGCGGCGAAGAGACGCGTAATAACCTGGTTGATCGCGCTAGCGATCTCTCTGACAGTGCTCGTGAACTTGTGGATCAGGGCAAGGAGCGTGTGCGCTCCGGCATCAGCAGCATCCGCAGCCAGGCCGAGAATGTGATTGGGCGCGCACAGCAGGCCACAGGAACGGAAGGTAACGTCTAGCTCCAGGAATTCGGGATCATCGTAAGAAGGCGGCTTATGCCGCCTTCCTGCATTCCTGCCCAAGAAATGGCTTGGTTCATTCTGGAACGAGCAGAGCTACAGCTTCAGGCTCTTCAGATACTCGCGGAACTGCGTTTGCAATTCCGGACGCTTCAAAGCAAATTCGACGGTTGCCTTGAGGAAGCCGAGTTTGTCGCCCGCGTCGTGACGTTTCCCTTCATAGCGGTAACCAAAAATCTTTTCCTGCTTCAGGAGCAAACGCAGACCATCTGTGAGCTGCAGCTCACCACCGGTGCCTAAAGGCGTCTGGCCAAGCACGTCGAATATTTTCGGCGTCAGAATGTACCGGCCGATAATCGCGAGATTAGATGGCGCCTCTTCGAGTCTCGGCTTTTCCACCATATTCCGAACCTCGAACAGACGGTCGTTGCCCTTCACCGGGCTGGCATCGAGTACTCCGTATGCGGAGATCGCCGGACCATCTACCTGCTGAGTGGCGATGATGCTCGATTGCGTTTCATTGAACTGATCGATCATCTGCTTGAGGCACGGTGGATTCGCATCGATTACGTCATCGGCCAGCAGCACTGCGAAGGGCTCATTGCCGACCAGCTCGCGCGCCATCAGCACCGCGTGCCCCAGTCCCATCGCCTCCTTCTGACGCACGTAGGCGACGTGAATCATGTCTGAAATCTGGCGCACGATCGTCAGCAACTCAGTCTTTCTGCGCTCCTCGAGCATTTTCTCGAGTTCATAGCTGACGTCGAAATGATCTTCAATGGCGCTTTTGCCACGGCCAGTAATGATGATGATCTGATCGCAGCCCGCTGCCAGCGCTTCTTCCACTCCGTACTGGATGATGGGCTTATCAACAATCGGCAGCATCTCCTTGGGCTGAGCCTTGGTGGCCGGCAAAAAACGAGTGCCCAATCCCGCAGCGGGAAAGACTGCTTTACGTACTCTCATTGCCATTCGTGCGTTCCTGTGCGCCGACAGCGCGACCGACTGAGGATTAGGAAATTAATGTAGATGCGCCCAGCGTGGCGTTCGCCCCGAGAGCGAACCGCGCATTATAGATTATGCTCACGACGACAGTGGAACGGCCCGGTTTTCAGTTCGGGCAATTGTAAAGTTTTACAAATCTGTAACTAATGCCATTGTCGGGTTTGCGGC
>DATLKS010000117.1:0-8820 GCA_035538255.1 Terriglobales bacterium | reverse complement strand
CGATCGAAATCCTCTTCAGCACGATCTTGTCTGAAATCAAACAAATAAATATAAGGATAGGGGAGAATGACCCCTGGTACTCCGCTATGGGGTCACACGCGCAGATTGCATAGTTGGCAGTCGAGGTTCACTTAAGGCGCGAATGAAAAGTTCGGCGACTTGAAACAGTGATTCTGTCGATCGTAGACTTGCCGTCGTTCGGCGGGAGCAGGCTGGCGAATAGTTCCCAAGCACATCTTTTGGGCTCGAGAGTCCGAATGAGACTCTGAATGAACCATTAACTCTCGCGTTGCAAGTAGCTAATTCCTGATTCGGGACGTCTGCGTAAGCTGCTGCAGAAATCCTCCGGCGGTTTTACGGCTTGGCTTTCGACCTGATCTCGTAGTAGCGCAGCGACCGCATGAACACTTCCTTGTCTACCGGCTGTCTGGAGTCATCGAGCATCGGTGAGATGCCCGGCGAGTTGCCGAGTTCCGAGCTCTTCCAGGGAACGATGACCAACGACTTGGGCGCGTCTTGATTGCCCAGAATGGACATGCCGAGCGCCTTTGCGTCGGGGACGGAGGTCAACTTCGATCCTTCGTCTGGCTTTGCCTGCGCCTCTTCAGCCTGTCCGTGTGCCTCTTGCATCTTCGCTTGCGCCTTTTCGGCCCCTTGCTGCGCAGATTCATCCTTTGACTGCGCGCGTTTCGTGCCTCCCTGTGCTGCCTGCGTCTTTTTCTTCCCCTCGGCGGCACCGTCGGCGTGTTGCGCCTTGGGCTTGTCGGCAGCCAGTGCGGCGGCACTCGCCAGCAGCAGTGCAAATAATAAGTGTCGGCTCATGGCTTCTCCTTTTTGCGTCCGCGGTTGCGAAGGTCGGCGATCCATTTTGGGACATCGGCGTCGTCCGGAACGAGTCGGCTGTACGCCTCATAATGCTCCAGCGCGCACGAATAATCCCCGATATACAGGTCGCACAGAATGGCAAGATTCTTGTGCGCGTAATGAAAGTCGGCAAACTGTGCGAGCGCTGCTTCATAACTGGCGCGCGCCTTCGCGAACTCTCCCTTGCGCCGCTGCACCAGACCAAGTTCGTTGTACGCGGCGGGATGTTGTGGATCGGATTCCAGCGCCTTTCGTAGACTAGCCTCGGCTTTGTCCAGGTCTCCGGTGCGCTCGTATGCAATGCCGAGATTAATCTGGGCTGCCGTTAGTGTTGGTGCCTGTTCTGCAACCTTGAGCAGCAAGGCGATGCCCTGATCGTATTGCGCCTGGTCCAGCATGTGCACGGCCGCGTCGTAGTCGGCGCGAACTTGGTCCGTTATGGGAACGTGCTGCGTGAGGGTCAGGCCACCCGCATCCCGTTGGACGTCAACTGACAAGGGTGACGGCGGAGCTTCCACCGGCGGTTTCGCCATCGTCGACCCAGCTTTCGCCGTACGTCGCGCAGCAGGTGCGCAGCCCAGGGCGAGAAGCACAGCCAACCACGCCGTCCCACAACAAACCGCTTTCATGGTACGGGTCCTATTGGGAAGTCCCATGTTTCACCATTCCTTTATCGGCGGGTTGCGGTGCCGGCTGCGTCGTCTGGTCGGGCTTGCCTGGCGTCGTATCCGCACTGCCAGTTGCCGGTGCCGCGACTTGCGACGACGGCGATCGGTACGCGTAAGTTTCCATCTCGGTGAGGAAGCCGATACTCATTTCGGGTTTCCGGTAGCGGCCTGGCATCAGCTCGGTGAGCCTTTCGAGACTCTTCTTGGTCCAATCGTTGAAGACGCCGGCCCGCAGCATTTCGATATTCTTTTCGTGTACGCCGATGGCTTTCTCCTCGAATGGAAACGCTTGCTCATCGAGCGCATCCTCGTACTCTTTCAGCTCGGTCGCGCCCAGATTGGTGGGCCGCTCCGACTGCGTGAGTGAGCGTCCGAAATCACTGTAAGTCTCGGCTATGTAGTACGTGGCGGCTGCCGTCACGTCGGAGATTTCGTAGTCGACCAGTCGGCCCATGCTCTTGATAGTGACGTCCATCCGCTGCTTCTTCTCCTTCAGGCTGACGTCGAACGGTTGCTTGAGCTTCACGACCACGAAATCCTGGTATAGCCGTTCTGCGAGGACCAGGGCTGAGCGCGCGGCAAGTGTTTTTGTCCGCCCAGTTCTTTCGGACCCAGCACTCGCGTCGATGCTTACGATTTTCTTCAGCTCATCCTGGTAGTGCGAATCGTCATTGGCGGCCTTGTACATCTCTGCGATCTTCGCGCGAGTCTCGAGTGCAGTTTCGATCGGCTTGGGAAATTCATTTACGTACCGGGTGTATGCATCCAACGCGCGATCCTGGGCCTTGGATTTCTCATAGAGGTCGCCTGCGACGAGAAGCGCTTCGCTACGTAACGCGGGATCGTCGGACTTGGAGGCGATGTGGTCGTATTCCACAGCGGCGTTCGACAACTGGCCGTTCTCCCGATAGGCGTGGGCGATCTGTTTATCGGCCTCGAGCCTCAATTTGTGATCGGGGAAGGTATTACGAAATGCATCAAGCACGTTCACTGCGGCCGCCCAGTCTTTTAGTCGGATCAGCGCGGCGCCGGCATCGTACTCGGCTGCTGGGCGGATAGTGGACGTGGGTGCTGCCGTGCGAATCCTCAGAAAATGATCGGCCGCCGCGCGATCGTCTCCTGCCTTACTTGCGAGCTCGCCCTGCTTGTAGATTGACGCAGCGAGGTTGTCGACGAGTGCGGCGCACGACTTGTCATCCTTGGGAGTGGCCGCGAGCACTTCGGTGAACGCCTTCTCAGCCTGAGGATACTCAGCGAGCTCGAATGAACCGTGCGCAACCACAATCCACGCTGAGCGACGGATGGCCGCGTCCGTATTTGGATAGCGATCGATGAGGCGCTGCGCCGCATCGACCGCCGGATGGTAATCCTTCATTTCGTACATGTCGTCGGCGGCCGCTCCGAGGACCTCCGCAGCGTGTTCGTGCTGCGGGAAGGTGTCGGCAAATTTGAGTGAGCTTGCGATGGTATTGCGCCTGACCACGTCTAACGGCGCGGGGCTAGCGGCCTTCAGTTGCTCGCGGTATGCGTAGACTGCGGCGTAACCTGCCCCTGCCGACCGGGAGTTAGTCGGATATCCGTAGGCGGTGCGCTCGTATTGCTTTGCAGCTTCACCGAAATCATGGTTCTCGAGCAGAAGATCCGCCAGCCGGTAGTTGATTGTCGGCGAATTGGCATCCTTCGGGAACGAATCGAGATAGTCGCCGTACCATCGCCGCGCCTCGTTATAATTCGCGAGCTTCTCACTGGTTTCCTGCGCGTTTTGATATTCCGCATGATAATGCGTGGCGAGATCCTTCAGGTTCGTCTTCACGTAGGCGAGCACCTGCGGCGAATCTTCAGGCCTGAAGTGTTTCCAGTATTCGCTCTGCAATCCGTACTTGGACGCGAACTCCCGCTTTGAGTCGAGAACCAGTTTGGGAAAACCGCCCTTGGTGAAAGTCTCGATGATGCGCATGCTGAATTGCGGCGCATCACGGTGGAACGGATAGAGCGTTACAAACGCTTGATAGGTCTTGTCAGCGTCCTGGTAGCGCAGCTCGCCCAGGTAGTGCTCGCCAAGATTGCTGTAAACGCGAGCTTCGTAAGGGCGTTTCCCGAAAGTGGAGTAGTATTTGCCTACGGCCTCGGGTCCGCCGAGATTGCTAAAACTCAGGCTGATGACCCGAAAGGTATCGGCGACCCGACGTTCATCCTCCTCCTCGTGTCTCTGATCGAAGTCGTATCCGATCGACACCTTGTAATCGAGCAGGGCCATGTACTTATCCAGAGCTTCGTCATAGAGGTCCTGCTTGTAGAACGTCCACCCGAGCTTGTAGAGCGCGAGTTCGTAATAAGATGATGCGGTTTTGAGGGTCACGACCGCCGAATAAGCGTTCTCGGCATCGCGGTAACGCCGGCGCGTGAAGAAGTACTCTCCGCGTCTGTACTGCACTTCGTCGTAGTGCTCGGAATGCGGATTCTCGCGGATCAGTTGCTCCATGGTCGCGACGGCATCCTCGGTGCGGCCGAGTTCGTCGTACGCCCGCGCCTTCTGATAGAGGACCTTGTCTCTGTGCTCGTAATTCGGGTACTCGGTGAGGATTCGGTCATAGAGAGTGATTGCCTCGAGTGGACCCTTGGGATCTGCGCCGCCGAGCAATCCATCGTTTGGAGTGGCACCGGCGTTGCTGCTGGTCGGGATCGCGCCTGCGGCGGTTGTGCGCCGCTCGAAATCCTTATCGGATTCCCTTCGGGCTGCACTGGTGACCAGCGTGTTCGGATTGGACCGATTGGCCTGCTCACGCACAACTACCTGAGCGGGCTTGGGGGGGGCCATCTCTCGCGGCTTGGCGTTACCTACTCGTATTCCATACTGCTTCTCGACTTGCAGGTCCGCGAGACGGCGCATCGCCTCTGGAGTCATCGCGGTTTTCGGTGTCTCTTCAACGATTTTCCGATACTGTTCTAGAGCCTGATCGAGACCATTCTCGACCGTTACGTCCTTGACGTCGGGAGGCACATTATGCAGGTCTGCCAGCGTTCCCGCCGTGTTCTTCTTGGCACGCGCGGCGCAGCCGGCCATGAATGCCAGCGCGAACACCATCGGAATGGTGAGAAGGTGGAGGCGACGCATCACTTCTCTCCTTCGCCGGCCTGCGCTCGCGCCGCTCGATCGTAACTGGCGGCGACACCGTATCGAGCCGCAGTCTGCTGAGCCACCAGGCGATCTCGGCGGGCTTCAAGCTGGTTGATGGCAACGACCTCGATCATGTGTCCCTGTTGCGCGATCAATCGATCGACACGTTGCTGTGCGTCGTCGACACGTTGGCGGAGCTGGGAAATCTGCTTGTCATATCCAACGTAGCTTTGCGTCGCTGCCTGTCTTGTTCTTACAAACGATTCGTACTGCCGAGTGAGGGCTTCCACGTGCGTGTTCAATTCGTTCAGGTGCACGGTGGTCGCGGTCAGCCGGTCGTTGTACTCCGTTTCCAACCGCCATGTGAGTGTGCCGCGCAGGCGGGCCGCGCGTTGGCGAAGCTCGAGAGCTTCGGGACCGTGAGAGTTTTCTAGCTTTTTCTCGATGAGTGCGATGCGCTCGCTGGCGCTCCGCTCATCTGCGGTCGCCAGATAATCCGGCCGGGGCGCAGTCAGCATCGCCTGGAGACGATTCTTTAGCTGCTTGCGCTGCTCCAGGCGGAGGCGCATGCGCGCATCCAGCTTCCGGAACTGTGCGTCAACCTCGGGCAGCAGCGGCTCGTAGTTCTGTTTGCGTAGCCGAATGATATCGCTGAAAGCATCGAGACTGGTCCTCCAGCCGATGAGCCTCGACTGCAGGTCTTCAAGGTCGAGATAGTTGTGCAACGCGGTCTGGAAGTCGTGAGAGGCCATCAATTCCATCAGGTAGTAAGTTTCCGGCGCGTCCGGCAAAGTGCGCAGCGTGATGACCCAGTCTTGGTTCTCGCGAGTCTCCTCGCGCGTCAGCGCTTTCAGAAAGCGCCCCTCCCGGATGCTGCTGATCGATGCGTCGACCTTCTGGATCTGATTGGTGAACAGCTCGAGCGCGCCTCCGAACTTCAGCGCGGCACGGCCGTGCAGGTTCAGGTTGGCGTACGCATTCGCTACGGCAAGCATTGCTTCCTGGACGGCGGCATCCGTCGGTTCACGAGACGCCAAAATGTTCCAGGGAACTAGCGCGCGGTCATAATGTTTGGCCGTGGCCTCTGCCCATCCTGCGCGCAGCAGAGCCTGATTTGAGAACGGTCCCTCGAGCCGAACGCGGTCCAGTGATTGTCTCGCCCGTTCAAAATTCCCAGATTCGAACAACATGGTTCCAAGCACCAGGTTCGACTTGTCGCGGATCGCGAGACCTGCGGGATCAACGGTTGGCAGTTGGCCGGCTTTGTCCAGCTGCTCGATTGCTTCCTGCGATCGACCGTCCTGCAAAAGCGCGATGCCGAGGTTGTAGGCGACAAACCCGGTCAGGCTCTCACCGCTTCGCAGCTGCTTGAGGACCTTAACAGCCTCGCTCGGCTGGCCGGTCGCCATAAGAATGTTCGCTCGCAGGAACTCGACGTCATCGCTTATCTGCCGTGGCACGGGACCCTGGATCCGCTGTAGCGCGTGCATCGCGTCGTCAAGCTGACCCTTCTGGAAGTGGATACGCGCGAGCCTGAACGCTGCCTCATTTCGCACGGATTCATCGACAGCACCTTCGAGCACTGCCTTGATAGCGCGTCCCGCACGGTGATGCATGCGGTAGTCGAGTTCGAAATCGCCGACCGAGAACTCCGCCTCGTTGACGTGGTAGTGCAATGTGTCGAGTTCGGGCTGATCAAGACCGTGATACATGCCGAGCTCGGTGTCGAGCCGCTGGATTGCATCGAAATACTGCCCCTGGAAGGCATGATAGAGCGCCTCGCCGAAATAGAGGTCTCTCAGTTCAGGAGAAGGAGTTCCGGTTTTGGAACGAACGGATCCCGCTGGCCGATCACGAGGAACGTCGCTGCCGGCAGCCGGACAAAAAGCAAGTCCCACGGCCAAGCACAGTCCGATTAGCCTGCGCGTTGCTCGCATCGATTACCAGTCCCCAAGCGCGACGGGAGTGTTGCCGGAACCCGCTAGCGTCAATCCCACCAGCTTTGGCTTCACTTCCTTGCGGAAGGTAAGGTGTTCTGTGCGGTTGAAGTCCTTGCCGTCCTCAAGCTTGGCGTCGACAAGCACCTCGAGCTGGTGATCCCCGGTCGCCACATTGCCGACGTAGATCCGTTGCACCCCGCCCTTGCGCAGCGCTTCGAGCTCTTTCGCGCTGTAGATGTGGTGTGTGACAAGTTGGCCGTCGATCTGGAGCCGCACGCTGTCGAGGCGCATTTGGTCACCCTTGGCCAGGGCGACGAAGATCGCTACCTGTGTCCCTGAAGGATAGAGCAGCTTCTCCTCCAGCCTGCTTAGTTCCTGCGAAATGCTGAGAACGTCTGACTTGACCTCCTGAACTTGTTCGTCGAGGCCTCTCATCTGCTGTTGGTCGAGCGAAGAAGTGCCTTTGTCGGAAGACGGAGCGGCCTTTTTGTCTTCAGGTATTGGGGCAGCACGTAATCCGGCACACGAAAATGCCAGAACGAGGCCAATCACAATCGACAAACGCGCAGTAATTTTCATCTCCGTATCACTCCCACGCAGCCCATGCGACCGAAGTTTCGGATTTTAAAAGTAGCTTTGGGCAGACGGATGGCGGCAACATCAGTGTTAAGCAGACGGTTGGCGGGAACAAGAGTACGCGGGTGCTGATACCCGACTAACGTGTGCTGCTACCTTCGTGTGAAATCAGGATTTAGGTTTTGGGACCATCCGGCTCTTGCGCCTCAATCACCACTGGACATGATCTTGTGGAATGTCTTGTGGAATTCGAATACCGACCCGAAGGACGTATCAGATTCGCGTTGTTGCAGGCTAACCGTGATGTTTGATAGCGCCGCCGTTGCGCCTTCGGCCTTTCGGCTCCTCGGTTTCTTTTCTCGGTCCAGCCGTTAAGTAACCTCTTTGCACAAAGGTAGCAGCACCCGTTTATAGGGGTATCAGCACCCGCGTGCTCTTGTTGCCGCCCCCTGCCTGCTCGACACTACGGGTGCCGCCATCTGTCTGTTCGACGTACGTTGAAATTCGGCTTCTGTCACAGGAGGAAACGATGACATTCAAGGAGTTGTTAGGAAATGTCGGCTTATTTGGAGGCGCGGTGATGTTGTGCCTTGTCGCCCTGTCCTTCTTCTCACTGGCCGTAATCATTGAGAAGCACCGACGTTTCAGTCTGGCGATGCGCCAGTCGCAGATCTTCAAGCCAGTGTTCAAGAATTTCCTCCGCGGGGGAGAGGCCCAGGATCTGATCAGCGCCTTGCCGAAGCACGACAAGTCGCACGTGGCGCAAATTGTCTCGGCGGGCATACTTGAGTACGACAACCTGCGCCAGCCCGGACGCGATTCGGGCGCCTCGCTCGAGCTCGTCCAGAGCGTAGTCAGGGATTCCATGTCCGAGACGCTGATCCAGCTGAAATGGGGGCTCGGGTTTCTGGCTACGATCGGTTCCACGGCGCCTTTCATCGGCCTGTTCGGTACCGTAGTGGGAATCATCAACGCTTTCCGAAGCATCGCCGCCACTGGGTCCGGCGGAATGAGCGTGGTCTCGGGCGGTATCGCTGAAGCCCTGGTTTCGACGGCCCTCGGTATCTTCGTCGCCATCCCGGCCGTCGTGGCATTCAACCACTTCACGGGCAAGATCGAGAATTTCCACGTTGAGATGAACCGGGCTTCTTCCCAGCTCGTGAACCGCTTGTTCAAAGTACCGGAGCTCAGGGTGGCGGATGACGAGTCGGAGGTGGCGCATGCGGCTCGGTGAGCCGACCAGAATGCAGGCGGCCATCAACATCACGCCGCTCGTCGACGTGGTGCTGGTGCTGCTGATCATCTTTATGGTGATGGCGCCGCAGATGCGCAAGGGACCAGACGTCAACCTGCCCAATACTGCAAAGCCGACCGATCAGGGAGACGAGAGAGGCCGAATACTGGTCTCCATCGACGACGCAGGCCATCTGTGGGTCAATGATCAGCGCGTCGCGCGTGAGCATTTCGGCGAAGCACTCCGGGCAGCTGTTGGTAATGAGCAAGACCCCAAGGTCGTAGTCCGAGGCGATGCAAAGCTGAAGTTCGGTGAAGTCCGAGAAGCCATGCTCGCGCTCGATCAGGCAGGCTTCCGCGGGGTGGGGCTGATCGCTAAGGGCACCCACGCAGAGCGACGGAGAAATTAACATCATGCAAT
>DATLKS010000116.1:0-1628 GCA_035538255.1 Terriglobales bacterium | reverse complement strand
GACACGCTTTGGGTAATCACATCCGGCCTGAAGCCGGGAGAACGAGTCGTTGCGGCTGGCGCTGAGAAAGCACGAAACGGCGAATTGGTGAACCCAAGGTCTTACAAAGAAAGCGAGGAGCGCTAACCATGGCGAGTTTTTTCATCCGACGCCCCATCGTCGCGATTGTGATCGCGATCGTTACCGTCATCATTGGCGCGATCACCATTGCGCTTTTGCCAATCGCACAGTTTCCGAACATTGCCCCGCCGGAAATCTGGCTGCAAGCCAACTACCCCGGTGCCGACGCAAAGACTCTCGAGCAGTCCGTGGCTACGCCGATCGAACAGCAAGTTACCGGCGTCGACAATATGGAATACATGTATTCCGTAAACACCACCAATGGTTCGCAAACCTCTCTGCTCGTCGATTTTGATCTCAAGACTGATCCCAACATGGATCTCATTCTTACGCAGTCGCGTCAGCAGCTGGCAAACGGTCAGCTTCCTCCCGAGGTGACCAGCTATGGGATCACGTTGCGAAAGTCGGCCACCGCTCCTTTCCTGCTGGTGGGCTTGTACTCGCCCCACGGCACCCGCGACGCGGCGTTTCTGTCTAACTATGCATACATCAATCTCAACGATCCCATCGGCCGCTCCTATGGCGTGGGCCGGTCGGAGGTCTTCGGGGCCGGCCAGTATGCGATGCGGCTCTGGATAAAACCCGATCAACTGGCGAAGCTAGGCATCACCGTAACGGACATTACTAACGCCATCCAGGCTCAGAGCAAGGTAAATCCGGCTGGCCAGATAGGTGGCGAGCCGGCTTCCGGTAATCAGCAATACACCTATGCGCTACTGGCACAGGGCCGTCTGACATCTCCGGAAGAATTCGGCAACATCATTGTTCGCGAAGCTCCGAATGGCGGGATCGTGCGCGTGAAAGACGTTGCGCGAGTCGAACTGGGCCAGCAGGATTACAGCACGATCAGCCGGCTGAATGGCAAGCCCAGCGCCATCATTGCGATTTACCAACTTCCCGGATCTAACGCCCTTCAAACCGCGGAGGGCGTCCGCAACCTCATGGGCCGGATGAAGGAGCGCTTTCCCGAAGATGTCGATTATGCGATATCGCTCGACCAGACTCTGCCGGTCACTGAAGGCATGCGGGACGTTGTCGAAACGCTGGTGATTGCGATTCTGCTGGTCATTTTTGTGGTGTACCTCTTCTTGCAAGACTGGCGTGCCACCCTGATTCCTATGCTGGCTGTCCCTGTTTCGCTCGTCGGCACGTTTGCCCTGTTCCCGCTATTCGGCTTCTCCATCAACACACTATCAATGTTGGGCCTGGTCCTGGCAATCGGGCTGGTGGTTGACGACGCGATTGTGGTTGTCGAGGGTGTGCAGCGCCATATCGAGGAGGGACTGGCTCCGAAGGACGCGGCACTGAAGGCGATGAAAGAGCTCTCCGGGCCAGTTGTGGGGATTGCCTTGGTGCTGGCTTCGGTGTTCGTCCCTACGGCGTTCATTCCGGGCATCACCGGGAGACTTTATCAACAATTCGCCATGACCATCGCTATTTCCGTGATGCTATCCGCGTTCAACGCGCTCGCGCTCAGCCCGGCGCTCGCGGGTCTGTTGCTGCGGCCA
>DATLKS010000115.1:0-3520 GCA_035538255.1 Terriglobales bacterium | reverse complement strand
ATTTCTCAATTACCAAATTGCTCAATTACCCATTCTTCCCACCGGTTTACCATCCTTGAAATGATCGACATAAGCCGCCGCCGTCTTCCCTATGTGGTGATGGATGTATTCACCGAGCGTCCACTTGAAGGCAATCAGCTCGCGATCTTCACTGACGCGCGAGGACTCGCGACGGAGCAGATGCAGGCGATCGCGCGTGAAATGAACCTTTCCGAGACAACGTTCATCTTTCCTCGTGATCTTGAGGACGGGCGCCACGAGGGCACGCGCGTGCGCATCTTCGCCGTGCAGGAGGAGCTGGCATTCGCGGGACATCCAACGCTGGGCACAGCATATTTTCTGCATCGCTTCGGTGGCAGCGACGAGATTTGGTTGGATCTTAAAGTCGGAAAAATTCCTGTTCACTTCCGCAGGGAAGAAGGTTCCGGCAGATCGTTCGGCGAGATGCGGCAGCGAGATCCTGAGATCGGCAAAATTCACAACAAAGAAGAGGTCGCTCGCGCAACCGGCCTCGACATCGATGAAATTGTCGGCGATCTTCCTGTACAAACGTTCTCCACCGGAATGCCGTTCGCAATTGTTCCGGTGACTTCTCTGGCTGCGCTACGCAAAGCAGGTCCATGGAGCAGGATGGCCGAGTATCTCGAACGCACGCAAAGCAAATTCTTCTACTTCGTCACAGCGGAGACGGTGCACCCTGACGCGAAGCTGCACGCGCGCATGGTGTTCTACAACGGCGACGATCCAGCAACCGGATCAGCCGCCGGATGCTGCGCTGCATGGATGGCGATGCATGGAGTCATCAAACGCAGCGAGCAGGCGATCATCGAACAAGGACTCGAAGTGCACCGTCCCAGTCGCATTTATGTTCGTGCCGATAAGTCGGGTGAGAAGGTGGTGAATGTACACGTCGGTGGATATTGTGTGGAAGTCGCGCAAGGAGAACTCTGGATCTGATAAATCGCGCAGTGATGTTTCTCAATTTCTGCCGATATTTTGCAAAAAACTTTTCTAAAACCTCCTGCCAAAAAAAAGTTTGTATTTGCGCGAAACGCACTTTACATCGGTAGCCACGCAGCCGTAGGATGCACGAACCGTTTCTCACGAAACGTTCGCCCTTTCGAAAAGAAATTTAGAACAGGCAGGCCGTCCTGGAAACGAGTTTACGACGCCGCCCAATGCGACTTGTGCGTCGCGCATCTCAAGACTGATGCTGCGCCTTTTCGTCAGCGCATTGCGCAGGCCCGAACCGATTCCGTGACTGACCTTCCGCTGCTCTCCGCTATCTGCGGAGCAACTGCAAGGACATCTGATGCGACCCAAGAAAGTTATTCTCTGCGTTGACGACAACGAACAATCTCTCTCGATTCGAAAATTCATGCTCGAAACTCGCGGCTATCGCGTCCTCGCCGCAGCCAGTGGACGCGAAGCCATTGAAATGTTCCAACAGGCTGGAACAGTCGATCTGGTCATTACCGACTTACTCATGCCGGAGATGGACGGAGCGGAGGTAATCCGCGTGCTGAAGGAACTCGCGCCTGGAGTTCCCATGATCCTCATCAGCGGCAAAGTAAAGATGTACGAGAAGGGGACCCGCGCCGACGTATTCCTGCCGAAAGGCTCATATCCCGCGATGGAACTGCTGGAAAAAATCCGCATTATGCTGATCAAGAAACGCGGACCAAGGAAGCTGTCGCCTCCGGAATTTGCCGCCCCCCGGCCGGAACCGCCGCCCCAGTTGGTCGCGAGTTAATGGCACTAACTGCTCTTGCTCAGAAACACTCTCTTACGCTCTCTTGCCTTCGATCGCCGCGATGATCGGTTGAAGTCAATTCAGTCGTGTTGCCGTCGAGAGGATCGGCTTGAGAGTTGTCTCGACAAAAGCAGACCCCCGGTCCGCAAAACCAGTCTTCTATAGAGAAAAAGATCATAGCCGCGGAGCGAGGATGACAGTGCCTGGCAGACGTACGTTTTCGGTCGCGAACGAGCGGTTGTCGTCGCTCGCTAGTTCGGAAACAAATCACCCACACAAGCGCGAGTCGCGCTGCTCGACTGCGAATACTCCCGTCGGAACTCTACAGCGCTGCTCGTGTAAACTGAAAATTTGCGATGCCTCCGATTATCCAGGCAGAGAACGTCAGCAAGATTTATCACGTAGGCAAAGTCGATGTGCCTGCACTTCGCAGCGTCACCTTCGACGTTGCGCGGGGAGAATTCGTCAGCATCGTAGGACCTTCCGGCAGTGGAAAATCCACTCTGTTCTACATTCTTGGCGGCCTGACGCGCGCGACTAGCGGACGCGTGCTCATCGACGGCGTCGATTTTGCTCAGCTCTCCGACGCAAAGCGTACGGCCCTGCGCAAGAGCAAGATTGGATTCGTCTTCCAGAAGTTCAATCTTTTGCCTACGCTGGACGCGATGACGAACATCCACATCGCGCACGAGATTGCCGGCAGGAACGGCGAGCTCAATCACGAATATCTGAACAAGATCGTTGATCTGCTTGGGCTCAAAGGTCGCCTCCACCACCGCCCCAGCGAACTTTCAGGTGGCGAGCAGCAGCGCGTTGCCTTGGCGCGCGCGTTGATCAATCACCCGGCGCTCATTCTGGCTGACGAACCAACCGGCAATCTGGATACGAAGAACTCAAGCGTCGTGCTGAATATGCTGCGGCAATCTAATAAGGAACTCGGACAAACCGTCTTGATGATCACACACAATCCCGATGCTGCCGGTATTGGAGATCGCATCATTCACATGCGCGACGGAGAGATCGTCGATTGACGAACAAGACGCCGAAGCAGCGCGTGATCAAGCGTCAGCCCCTAATTCCACAAAATCGCGAGATGACGCAGCCGGTTCTTCCCGGCACAGCGGCTACGGATTACGAGCGTTATCTCCGCACTGACGAATTGCTGTCGCTGCAAAAACAGCCAGAAGAGCGCTCTCATCCCGATGAACTGATGTTCCAGGTCGTTCATCAGGCATCGGAGCTGCTGCTGAAGGGAGCGGCCAACGAACTTGAGCGCGCGCGTGAGTCGATCGGCAAGGGCGATTTTACATTCGCGATCAAATTGATGGATCGAGCCTTTCGGCTTTTCGATTCAACCATCGATCTGCTGCACGTCCTCGAGACGCTCACCCCTTACGAGTATCACGTCATCCGCGCCGGTCTTGGGCATGGCAGCGGTCTCGATTCACCTGGATTTGTAGCCTTACTGCATCTCGCTCCCAGATTGGGACAAGCGTTCTTCGATCAGCTTAACAGTTCCGAATTGACCCTTGAGGAGCTATATCGGCGAACTTCAGAGTTTCTCGCCTTGCACGAAGTGGCTGAGAAGCTGCTCGACTTCGACGAACGCGTCCAACTCTTCCGCCTTCACCACATGAAGTTGGCGCATCGCATCATCGGCGGTGATGTGCTGGGCACGACCGGACGTCCGGTGGACATCCTGAGACAACGACAGGAGCACGTACTCTATCGAGAGCTCTGGGAAGTACGCAACGAGATCACTGCACG
>DATLKS010000114.1:0-2300 GCA_035538255.1 Terriglobales bacterium | reverse complement strand
TACGGAGATCTTCTTAGTGCGTAGATATGACCTCGAAATTATTCGCAGAGCAGTGTACGGCCGCGTCAAGGAGCTGCACGATCAGGTGACGTTCGATGCTGAGGAGCCACCTAAAAGAGCTTAAGCCAAGCGATTTTTTGCGATGGTATGAATTTCCAATCACAGGAAGGTTCCATGGTACATGCCCTCTTGCAACTGCGGTTATACTGTTCTTGTACTCAGCCGATCATCTCTGATGAGGCTGCATTTCGAGGCCGGTAGCGTTCGCCTCGGCGGATGGTACCGGAGACCTGGAGGGTCGTCTTCAGCAGTACGGGTGACCTAGCTCCGGCAGGCACAGCGGTTCGCCCCGGCGAGCCGCCAAGCCGCATGTGGATCGATGCGGCGCGCTTTCCTTTGGCACGAGCGCGCAGCGTTCTGGACGCTCTGGCCACCCTCGTAATTCCCTCCGACTGCCGCGTCTGCTCGCAGCCTCTCGTTCGAGTTTCGAGAATTCCCGTTTGCGATCGGTGCGTGAGTACGCTCGAACCGAAACGAGTAAACGCCTGCTCAATCTGCGCCGAGGCGCTGGAGTTTGCTGTTCCGGACGCGCTATGTGGCGTGTGCTGCCGCGTGCCGCCAAATTTCGATTTTGCGATTTCCTTCAGCGCCTATGACGGTTCGTTGCGCAAGCTATTGCATCTACTCAAATATGAGCAGCTCCGCCCAGCAGCGAATCTGATTGGCGCCAAACTGGCGGAAGCTTTTGCCCAGCGCGAGTTCGCAGGCAAGCAGCCGGTGCGGCTCATTCCGGTGCCATTGCATCGAGCGAAACGCCGCCAGCGAGGATTCAATCAATCGGAGCGGATTGCGCGCAGCGTTCTGCAGCATTTGGATACTTCAAGATTTGAGCTGCACGCCGGAAACCGGCGCCGCGTGCGCGCGACGGTTTCGCAGACTGGGCTAACGCGTCATCAGCGAAGAGAGAATGTTCGCGGAGCATTTGCGATTACGGCGCCAGAGCAGGTGCGAGACCGCTCCGTCATCATCGTAGACGACGTGTACACCGGCACTACGCTGAACGAATGCGCGCGGGTGCTGCGAAAAGCCGGAGCGGCTCAAGTTGTAGTGGCGACGGCAGCGAGAGTTTACCGCACGGGTAGCGAGATCAAGCTCACGAGAGTAGAGACGCAGCATGCTGCGTCGCAAGCCGGGCAGGAGGAGAATGCGACCGCTTTCACGCGGGCGGTTGCGGGATAACGAAAAGGGCCATGTCGAGACACAACTTTATGCATCGTCATTCCGGACCGCACCATGCGCCTGCGCCGAAAAATGCCGGCGTTGTAATGGCTCGCTCTCTGACGGCCGCCAGCGTTGTCGTCCCGAATGAGAACGGCCGGCTACCCATGCAGTCCCCGGTCCTCGTGCTCAACGCTTCTTATGAGCCCATCAACATCTGCGCCGCGCGTCGTGCACTGGTGCTAGTGCTCAAAGGCGTGGCCATCACCGAAGAGGAGAACGGACATTACCTCCACTCTGCCCGACTCACGATGCGGTTGCCGTCGGTAATTCGTCTGCTGGAGTACCGTCGAATCCCACATCAGACGCGCGCGCTTTCACGCAAGAACATCCTGCTGCGCGACCGCAATACCTGCCAGTATTGCGGCGTGGTGCTGTCATCGGCCGAACTCACGCTGGATCACGTGATTCCGCGCTCGCGTGGAGGCGTCTCCACCTGGGAGAACCTGGTCGCCTGCTGCCATCCCTGCAATCACCGCAAGGGAAATCATCTTCTGGGCGAGATCAACATGCGCCTGCTGCGCGAACCCCGCGCCTTCAGCCTGCACACCAGCCGCCACATCATGCGAATGATCGGCCGCTCCGACCAGAAGTGGCGGAAGTATTTGTTCTATTAGACAGTTCCCGAACTGGGTCATCGCAATTTCGTGAGTCTCATCTTGGAGCTCACGCTGTGGGCCAATACCTACAGCTAGGTTAAAAAATCGGGGGTGGAAGCCCGGCTGGCCAAAGGTAGCCCAGCCTGGAAGAGCTGGATGAACGAATGTTCAGGCGGAGCGCCGGAGGAGCGGCACTCATCGGTTGCCAGTTCCAACAAGGCCGTTTTGGAAGAGTGCCGCGCTCCGGCGCTTGGATTTATCTGCATCTTACCAATCGCTTCCGCACTGGGCTGAGCTTTGGCCAGGTGGGCTTTTAGCCTCGAATCCTGATGGGTACCAAATTCACTCTCAGATTTTATCTCGCGGTAGCGTATTTTCCGCGACGTATCCTGAACACGGGAGCTGCCTTTTTGGCCCAGGGGC
>DATLKS010000113.1:0-3607 GCA_035538255.1 Terriglobales bacterium | reverse complement strand
AAGACTTAACCTTTCGCTCTCACCTCTCCGCATGCCGCGAACCGAGCAGCGCCCACGACGGTTCAGAAGTGTTTGAGGAGCAACCGTTTCGCGCTGCCCGTAGTCTTTGCTCTAGATGCCGGCGCAAATGCCGTCTCGCATGAAAGGTGCGCGCTTTAACGGCGCTCACGGTCAGACCGAGGCGTCGCGCCGTTTCCGCACTGGTGAGTCCCTGCAGTTCGCGAAGAACCACTACGCTTCGCAAACTTTTGCGAAGACGCGAAATCGCCTGGTTGACCACGTCGCGGACTTCGTTCGCAGATAGCGTTTCCTCTGGGGTTGGCCCATTGTCCGCGAGGTCGATCGCGGAAGACTCTTGTTCGCCACCGCTACTCTCTTCAACAATCTGTATGCCTGCGCGTCGCTGACGCAGCATCATCAGCGCGTCGTTGACCGCGATGCGCGTCATCCATGTCGAAAAGGCCGAGTCTCCACGAAACTTCCCGAGGTTGGTAAAAGCACGTTGAAAAGAGCGTTGCACCGCATCCTCCGCGTCATCTGCGTTGCGAAGAATCCGGAACGCCGTGTGATAGATCCTGGTGCGGAGTCGCTCGTACAGTTCTCCAAAAGCGCCCACGTTTCCGGACTGTGCTTTTGCGACCAGCAAGCGTTCGTCGTTTACCGCGGGTCCTGTCATGCTGCCCCGCAGCCATGCCGTAGCTAGTGTCGGTGCTGCAACTTGTTGGACATCCATATTTTCCTCTCCTCTTTCTGAGTCTCTCGGCGGACTCAGGCGGTTTTAAAACTCGCTAACAACAATCGCGATTAAACCAGTCAGTCAGAGGCGAAACAATTGGACGAAAGTCGTATTAGTGGGTCAGAAGCCGGTTCCCGGGACTGACGCAGCGTCCCATGAGCCACGCCGTGTAATCACAATGTAGTAGCACCGTCATCTGACTGCATCCGCCTGCCAGCGCAGCAGCAGACCCGATGCGCGGAACCCAACCATAAGCAAGCCGCGAAAGACCTCGAGAAAGCGGACAAGAAAAGGAGCTAACTATGGCCAAAGCTGAAGTGAACGGTAATTCGATACATGACGGAATAGCTCGACCCAAGCATTTGACAGCCGCCGGTCGTACCAGCTAAGACCGTACATCCCATCGTTTTGTGACGCCGGAGCAGTTATGTTGCCGTCTATCAAACGCTACTCGAGAACCTCAGCGAGAATGATGGTCACATCGTCCGCACAAGGGCCATGGCGCCATGCCGCGACTCGCTCCAGAATGGCCGGCAACATCTCATCGAAAGGCAGTAGTGAAGTTTCACGCACGAAACTCTGCAATCCTTCAACGCCAAGCATTTCTCCCCGCTTGTCAAACACCTCGGTTATCCCATCCGTATAAAGCAGAATGCGATCGCCAGGGTCGAGACCGATCTCGATCATGGGTTCGTGACACACAGCGTCTGGCAACGCGCCGAGAATCATGCTTCGCGCCTCAAGAAGTTGCGGATCTGCTCCCGGTTTGATGACCATGCCAGGCGGGTGCCCGGCGCCGGCGAACACTAAGTGACGTCCAGAAAAGTCGAGCCGCGCGGCGGCAATTGTGAAAAAGAAACTGGAATTGATGAAATCTCGGATTACAGAGCGGTTCAATAGCGATAGCACGTCTCCCAATGAGGTACCCATTTGGAGAAGCGTTCGCATCTCGGTATAAATGCGATTCGCCGTCAGCGCGCTGCTGAAGCCATGGCCTGAGACGTCGCACAGCGCGAGATTCAAGTGCTGATCATCCCGCGGGTAAACCATTCCAAAGTCACCGCCAATCGTGCGGGCTGGCTGAGAAAACGTATCAACACGCACGCGGCCCCAAACGGCGGGCCTTGGCTCGAGGTGCCTCTGCACGCGAGCCGCGGCCTCTAGATCATCTTCGAACTCCTTCTGAAGCGTCAGCAGTCGGCTATTCGCTACTTGCAACCGCTCGCAACGCTCAATCAGCTCCGCGCATTCTTTTGTGTAAACACTTGTCGCTTCAAGTTCAAAAATGGGCGCTTTTGCTAACCCTGGATATGTGCGCGGAATTCTTGTTCCTAGTTCGCTGCCGCCGATAGTCGCTATTTGCATGACTGCTTCCTTGATCCGCGACTTTGCATTTCGTTCATGCCGTCGCAACTGCTAAGACCGAGCACCGCACCCCTTTGTGACAATGGGCATGTGGGCATAGACCAAAGTCCAATGCCCGTGTTACAGAACATTGAAAACTTTCTAGCGCAAAGCCAAGCCCCAAAAAAGGATCGCCAAAGCAGGACGCTTGCGCATCTATTCATCAGACGGAGGATCACCATGGCATCTGCGGCAAAGCCACTGACGGAGGCCGTTTCGCCGCTTTCCGTTAGCACGGAGGCCCGTGCGCACGATGAAGGGCTTGAAGCCTTTGTCAGCGTGCGTCCGCGTCTGTTTGGGATCGCTTATCGCATGCTAGGAAGCGCGGCTGAGGCCGAAGATATCGTGCAGGACGTTTGGTTGCGTTGGCAGTCAACCAAGCGCAGCGTAATTGCGAATCCATCCGCATACTTGGCGACGACAACCACGCGATTGTGCATCAATGCCGCGACGTGCGCTCGAGTGCGCCGTGAAACCTATGTGGGACCTTGGCTTCCCGAGCCAGTGGACACCAGCGACGATCCAAGCCTGGGCGCAGAACGCGAAGAAGCGCTAAAACTTGCGGTCCTCGTGCTGCTTGAGAAACTTTCTCCCTCGGAACGCGCCGCTTACGTTCTCCGCGAAGCTTTCGATTACCCCTATTGTCGCATCGCGGAAATTCTACGAACGGAGGAAGCAAACGTCCGCCAACTCGTCAGCCGGGCCCGAAAACACGTTGAAGAGGGACGTCGTACCACCGTCAGTTCAACCGAACAGGGGCGCCTACTCGATGCCTTTCTTGACGCCGCGCGGCGGGGAGACATGGTTGCCCTGGAAGGCCTCTTCGCAGAGGATGTTGTCTCCTACTCAGATGGCGGAGGAATGGTACGCGCAGCGCGGCTCCCCCTCTTCGGTCGGGAGCGAATTGCTAAGTTCATTGCGGCCGTCGCGGCACATTTCTATAACGGTGTGACGTTTTCGCGGATAAAAATAAATGGACAGGCCGCAGGGCTCATTTTGCGAGAAGGCAAGGTGGTTGCGCTCGCGACGATAGACGCCTCGGAGCGAGGAATCCATCAGATCATGTGGCTCATGAGACCAAGCAAACTCGCTGCACTTTCAACATCACGCCAAAGCACGAGCGGGCTTTATACGGCCTGACCCGCAGCCCAAGAGAGTATTCCCAGCCGAGGCCGACACTGCCTACTATCTCCGCGGCTCCATCGCCTTGCCCTGCGAAGGAGTCACCACATCAGAAGGTGAAGCGTGCGTCGAGCTGAATCTGGCGCCCAGTGCCGACAGTACTAAATATTCGGCCAACGTTGTTGGCGAAACTACCTGCTGCATTCGCGAACACGGCGTCTCCGTTTCCTCCCAGCGTAAGCGGACTCTGCGTGTTACTCGGAACTGCAAAATTCGGCTGATAGAACAGATTGTAGGCCTCCACGCCGAAAGTAATCTTCGCGCCTTCTGTCAATTGAAAGGCCT
>DATLKS010000112.1:0-1726 GCA_035538255.1 Terriglobales bacterium | reverse complement strand
GGTCTGTCCCGTACTGCCCAAAGAGAATTTCGCTTCGTCGAACGTGGGCGCGCGTTTTTTCTTCTTGGGGTTGTTGGAAGCGCCATAGCCCTCTTTGGGCATTCCCACAAAGTTCTTGTCCATCTTTCCGTTGCCGTTTTCGTCGTGAAGGACCGAGACGGCAAAAGTACCTTGTGGCAGGTCCTTAAAGGTCACTTGGGCACTCGTGGTGTTGGGATCAATGTCGACACTCTGCTGCTGGACGGCCTTCGACGGGTCGTCGGGAAAACCCTGTGCGTCCTGAAATACAGTTACCCAGATCTTGCCCTTGGTGTTTCTCGCTCCGGTGACGCGAACCGTAAGTGTTACCGTATCGTTCGTCTGTGCGGCGAGCGATGGGACGTGTACCCACAGCAACAAAACGAGGATGGCTGATGAGAGGGCAAGCCCACTGACTTTGATTCTTCTTCTATTCATTGGTCCTTTCCTTTCTATTTCTGAAATGCGATGCGAAAAGTTCATGCTCCGGTTTCGAGCGCATGCTTGGGATTGCTCGAGACAGTCTTTGAATCGAATCCATTTGGATTGGAGTCCGTACGTTTTGCGTGCGCAGCGATCACCCAGGTGGAGAGTCCCGCGAGCGCGAGCAGAACGAGGCCCACAGTTAGTGTCTGAACGTCGGGTTGAATCACCGATTGTCCACGCAGTGCTTGCCACACCAGCAGCAGCACAAGCCCGAGGTAGGTGAATCCAATCGTGGAAATCAGTGCCAAGCGATGAACTTCTTTGAAGCGCGGGAACGCGCTCCTGCGCCTAGCAACGAACCACGCGAAGAAAGGCAAAATCTGCATCGCGTGTATACCCAAGAAGTGGGCAACCCGCAAATCCCCGCCAACCGTGCTCCAACCGACGACGGGTAGCCCAGGACCGCCGTCGGCAACTCCGACACTGTGTGCGCCGACGATGCGTGGGCCGTGGTTTGCGGCCATAGTCACCAGCTGTTCGTGCGTAGGCCGAACCATTAAAAAACCCGAGCCCATGCCAACGAGCGAAACGAGCAGGCCAAGTCGCAGTGACCACGCGAACGGGCGGTTCGGAATCCGTTCGAAGAGGAGAAGGATGCCGAGCAACAGATTCATCGTCCACACAACGACGATGAACGCTCCCATCGTGAGCCACAGGAAGGTATTGAGCGGAGTCGTCACATTGAAATGGCTGGTTGTGCCCCGGGCTGCCTGCGCGAGAATCACCGTCATCTCGACAATGAAGCTGACGGCGGTTACATTGGCCGCGAAACGCGCCAGCCGCGGGCGGTTCTCGACAAAGCCGAGCAGCCAAACAAAAGTGAAGCAGTACACGCTGACGGAGACGGCGAACTTGGCCGGTTTCAGCCATGCCGGTGCACCTGTAATGACGCGATGATCGAGCAAGACTCCCGCGAGAGCTGCGAGAAAAACGAGAATCATCGCCACGCCGAGCATCGTCAATGGCCAGTTGGTGTGCCATGCGCGCTGCAGAAGGGTCTTGCCTGGATCTCTCGTTTGTAGTCCAAGTTGCGTCCCGTCGATCGAGGGCTCGTTCCTGTTCACTCTGGCAGCGGAAATCTGCGTGCCGCTTTTGTCTGCTTCGCGCGAACTCGCAACCGCGCGAAGCACAAGGTAGATGAGGAATCCCAACGGGCCGAGCATGAGCGTGAGAAAGAGAACCGGCGCCATCAGGAGCGGACTGACGCGCAGCTCCTGGCTGT
>DATLKS010000111.1:0-12213 GCA_035538255.1 Terriglobales bacterium | reverse complement strand
CTGTTAGTTGATGAGACCGAGAGTGCGCGATCGCGAAGACACTCACGAGCAGCATGGCGAACGCTGCCGTGGCGCGTGGGCTATTTCGCTGACTGGAATGAGAGCAATTCACGCCAATTATGATTCTCGGTTGTTATACCGCAAAACCTGTGGGAGCTTGCAGTAGACAGTGCCTCTCGAAAACATCAAATGAAAATTGTCGATATTCAGGTCCACTCGATCGCGATTGCCGATCCTCCGCTGCGAAGCTCGTACGGTTTGCATGCGCCCTACGCGCTTCGAACCATTCTGGAACTCAAAAGCGAAGACGGGATCACAGGAGTCAGTGAGACGCACGGCGGAGACGCGATTGCGCAGGCGTTCGAGAGATTACACAGCCGGGTCGTCGGGACTGACGCATACCGTCTGTGCGGCCTGTTATTGCCGATGATCGATGCGAGTGGATCGGCGGCCAGTCCGGATCGTTCCCAAACGTACTATGTTCCAGGCGAGAATCCGGCTGACGAAGCGGCCCGCCTGTATTCAGCGATCGAGATTGCATGCCTCGATCTGATTGGCAAATCCGTCGGGAAACCGGTCTGCGATCTGCTCGGCGGACGCGCACGTAGCGAGGTACCGTTCTCTGCTTATCCGTTCTACAAACATGCCGGAGGTGGTGGTGAAGGTGACGACCGCCGTGCGGATGAATACGGCGAAGCCCTCACCCCAGCGCAGCTTGTGAAACAGGTGAGACAGATGTTGGGCAAGTATGGCTTTCGCGAAATCAAATTCAAGGCCGGCGTGCTCGATCCCGCCCAAGAGATCGAAACCGTGCGGCAGCTCCGGAGAGAGTTTGGGCCAGACGTCCCAATCCGTCTCGACCCAAACGGCGCCTGGTCAGTTGAGAAGTCCGCCGAAATTGGGAAGGCGCTGCGAGAGGAACTCGGCAATGGTGGATATCTGGAAGATCCTACTGCAACGATTCCCGGAATGGCCCGGGTTCGGCGAGGGCTTCTCGATGCCGGCGTCACGACACCACTCGCGAGCAATGTCGCGGTAACGTCATTTGCCGATCTGCCGGAGACGGTCAGGACAGACGCAGTTCAAGTCGTGCTCTGTGACCCGCACTATTGGGGCGGCATTCAGCAAGTGAAGCATTTGGGAAAGTTGTGCCATACATTCGGACTGGGGCTCTCGATGCATTCGAATTCACATCTGGGTGTATCGCTGATGGCGATGGCGCATGCTGCGGCTGCCACTCCGCAACTTACTTATGCCTGCGATACGCATTACCCCTGGCAATCGGAGCAGGACGAGGTTGTGGCTGGAGGGCGAGTCCCAATCGTGAACGGCTGTGTTTGTATTCCGGAGAAGCCTGGCTTGGGAGTGGATCTCGACCACGATCAAATAGCTCGGGGTCGCGAACGCTATCGGAAGCATCCTTACCGCAAACGCGACGACGAAGCTGAGATGCGCAAGCGTGTCGATCCAAATTGGAGGCGTGTTTTGCCGAGGTGGTAAGGCTACAACCCACTTCTTCATAGATGTCATCCCGAGCCCGCTGCGATGCTGCTGTTAAGTTCGGCAGTCTGACTTTGCGAGTGAGGAACTTACCGGTTGTAAACCGGAATCGGTCCGCGCAGCTCTTTCCAGACTTCGTCGCAAGCTTTCACTACATCATCAGGCAGCGGCCCTTCTTCGCAGGCTGCAAGATTTTGTGCGAGCTGATCTGGACGAGATGCCCCAAGGATTACACAGTCGGTCGGCGTGTGATGCAGTAGCCAATTAAAGGCAATGCTGATCAACGATCGTCCGGCTTTCTGCGCTATGTTTTTGAGTTTTTCTACAGCTTCAAAATCATGTGGATGCCAGTAACGGTCTTGATACAGCTTGTTGTTGTCGAAGCGTGTTCCCGGAGTGACCGTCTGCATCTGGTGTTTGCCAGTAAGCAGGCCGGCGGCCAGTGGGTTGTAAACGATATTCGAAAGGCCGAAGTAGTTCGTCATCGGTAGCCACTCCTGCTCGATTCCGCGCGCCAGCAGGTTATACATCTGTTGCGTGATCACTGCCGACTGGTAGTGCTTCTTTTCAGCGATCCAGAGCATCTCGGTCTGCTGCCACGCCGCATAGTTCGAGGTCGCCGGATAGCGGATCTTCCCCTGCTTTGCCAGCGACTCAAGAGTTTCCAGTGTCTCCTCAATGGGAACTGCATAGTCCGGAAAATGGAGGTAGTAGATGTCTAGATAGTCGGTTTGGAGTCGCTTCAGGCTATCCTCGATGGCGCGAACGATGGCGCGCCTCGACAGGCCAGACTCGTCCGGTCCTTCTCCCATTTTGAAACGCACTTTGCTGGCCAGGATCAGGTTCTTGCGTTTTCCCTTGAGGGCTTCGCCGAGCATGGTTTCAGCTACGCCAAGCTGATACATGTTCGCGGTGTCGAAGAAGTTGATGCCTGCCTCAATGCACCGATCGACCATGCGGGTGGAAGTCTGCTGGTCGGCCGGTTTGCCGAAGGTCATGGTGCCGAAGCAAAGACGGGAAACATTCAGGTCTGTCCGATTCAGCTTCTTGAACATCATGGCGCGGGAGTGCTCGCTTTCCGTTTTTGAATCGCCGCATGGGCTTGCTTGAGAATGCTTTGCGCGCCAATTCTCAAACACGCGACGTCATTGCCACAGAAGAGTATGTCGATGCCCTGATCTGCCCAGAACTCCATGTCCGGCAGCGGGCTTCCCACCGCTACCAGCTTGCCGCGTTGTTTCGCGCTATGCAGGCACGCTCGAATTGCCTCGACAACTTTGGGATGTGTAGTTTGTCCGGGAACGCCCAAACTGGCAGAGAGGTCGGCTGGACCAATGAAGATATCGACTCCTTCGATGGCGCAGAGTTGGCCGATACGGTTCACTGCCTCCTGGGTCTCGATTTGGATCATCAAGCACAGCTCCGTATTTAGTCTTTTCTGCGCCTCCGGCAGACTATCTGTGATTCCATAATCGAGCGCGCGGGGAACGCTAAAGTATCCGCGCGCGCCTTCAGGACGAAAACGCGCGTGCTGAATGAAGGCATGGACCACTTCAGGTGAATCAGCCATCGGCAGATCCAGAATGTCCGGTCCACACTCGGCGGCTTTCAGGACATTCTCGCGCCGATTATCGGAAATGCGGATCATGGTCAGCATCCCGCAGCCGGAAGCAATGCGACAGAGATCTGCGGCTTGCGCGAAGGTAATGAAGGCATGCTCCATCTCGATCCATAGCACGCGGAATCCGAGCTTCGCGGCAATCTCCACAAAAACCGGATCGTAGAAGTACGCGGCAATGCCAAGCAGCGGTGCTCCCGATTCCTTTACTACACGTGCAAGTCGCGACATTCGTCCATTCCGGAACTGTCACGCATCAACGTGGTGCGTGGTGACAAGCGGCGCGCGAATTGGTAATGTCGATGCGCATCCGCTTCACTGTTTTATTCAGTAGAACCGCAGCTTGATTCTGCGAACAGCAGAGAATATCAGTTGAGCGCTGAATTGACTTCAATCTCCTAATCGCCCCCGAGGCAAACGTTGTCACAAGCGATCTCATTGGCTCCTTCTCGCGCGACGGAACAACGTTGGCTGCGCATCCTGACAGTTTCCTTCGTGATGTACACGATCTCCTACATTGATCGGACGAACGTCTCGATGGCGCTCCCGCAGATGAGCGCAGAGTTGCACATGGATCCGCAGCAGGCTGGGAATGCGGTGGGAATTTTCTTCTGGGGCTACCTCCTGTTTCAGGTGCCGGGTGGCCATCTTGCCCAGCACTGGAGCGCCAAGCGCGTGGTTGCCATTCTGCTGATCGCTTGGGGGTTGTGCTCGATGGCTACCGGACTTGTCCATACGGCATTCCAATTTTGGGTCATGCGACTTGTCTTGGGCCTGGCGGAGGGAGGCGTCTGGCCCGCGGTGCTGGTGCTGGTTGCTCACTGGTTTCCGCGCAGAGAGCGTGCGCGTGCCAATGCCTACTGGATGTTGTGCCTGCCTTTGTCGGTCGTTGTTTCATCTCCGCTCTCCGGATGGTTGCTCAACAATTGGAATTGGCGCGTCCTCCTGGTTGTCGAAGGCGCTCTGCCGTTTTTATGGCTGTTGATTTGGTTGATCTACATTGACGATCATCCCCGCGATGCGAAATGGATCACCGCTGAGGAGCGTGGTTTTCTCGAGACGACGCTGGCGAGCGAAGCCGCCGAGGTCGGCACCTCGGAGCGGGTGGGATATTTGGCGGCGCTGTTCTCTCCCCAGGTAATGATTCTGATCGTGATTTACTTTTTACGGAATTTCGGCAGCTACGGGTCCTTGTTCTGGCTACCTTCTGCCGTGGCGAAGGCACAGAAGCTGAGCGATCTGGCGCTTGGGAACCTCATCGCCATTCCTTATGTCCTCTCTGCCGTGATGATGGTGATCACTGCCAAGAGTTCTGACAAGACCGGCGAACGCCGCGCGCACATGAGCTTAACCTTTCTCCTTTCAGGAGGTGCATTCATCGCTGCTTTATTCGTGCAGCATCTTCCCGTGATCTGCTTTTCAATGCTCTCGATCGCTGTCGCTGCAGTTTACGCGTCATTAGGTCCGTTTTGGGCATTGCCGACCGAGACGTTGCCCCCGAAAGTTGTCGCCGCAGCCATGGGCTTGATCAATGCAATTGGCAATTTGGGCGGTTACTTCGGTCCTGTGGTGGTCGGGTATTTCGTGAAGCGCTCCGGCGGATTTGTCTATGGATTTGGGATTCTTGGCGCCGGTCTGCTTCTGGCTGCTGCGCTGTGCTTTATGCTGCGTCCCGCGAAATCACCGGCAACTGCCTGATAAGAGAGCCAACACGAAGTCACGACGGCGAAAACCAAGGTCACGGAGCCACTTGTCGTCGTCCGTATGCTCAGGTGTGGCCTTGCACTTGCCCGCAACTTCAGTGGCTGTCGCGCGGTACCGGAGCGCCGCTGCCGCCGGGGAGGAAGTCGAGGTCGGCGCCGCGATCGGCCTGCATTACGTGATCGAAGTAAAGTTTGTAGTATCCCCGTTCGAAGACTGGCTTCGGGGGCCTCCATGCGGCCACACGACGCTCGATCTCGGCATCAGCGACGTTCAGATGCAGTCTTCTAGCTGACACATCCAGTTCGATCGAATCGCCTTCTTCCACCACTGCCAGCACGCCTCCAGCGGCCGCTTCCGGCGAAATGTGGAGTACGACGGTGCCAAACGCCGTGCCGCTCATGCGGGCGTCGGAGATGCGGACCATATCGGTAATGCCTTTTTTGAGAATCTTAGGAGGAAGCGGCATGTTACCGACTTCGGGCATCCCAGGATACCCGCGAGGGCCGCAGTTCTTCAATACCAAAACAGAACGCTCATCGACATCGAGATTGGGATCGTCAATGCGTTCATAGAAGTGTTCGATGTTGTCGAAGACTACCGCGCGTCCGGTGTGCTTCATTAATTCAGGTGTCGCGGCCGACGGCTTGAGGACAGCGCCGTTTGGACAGAGATTGCCGTGCAGCACGGCTATGCCGCTGTTTGCGCGAAAAGGCGCAGTCGGGGGAGTAATTACCTCGGAGTTGTAGCAGGGAGCTTCGGCTACATTCTCTCCCATTGTTTTGCCATTTACGGTTAAAACATCGCGATGGATGAGGTCGCCAAGCTCGCGAATAATGGCCGGCAATCCTCCAGCATAAAAGAAATCTTCCATCAGGTACTTGCCGGAAGGCATCAGGTTCAGCAGGCAAGGAACATTTCGCCCGAGCGTGTCCCAATCTTTGAGTGAGAGATCGACGCCGACGCGTCCAGCGATGGCCAGCAGATGGATCACAGCATTTGTTGAGCCGCCGATTGCGCCCACAACGCGAATTGCATTCTCGAATGCTTTGCGTGTGAGAATCTTCGACATGCGCAGATCCTCCTTCACCATCTCGACGATCCGTCGACCGGCAGTGTGCGCCAGGACGTAGCGTCGAGAGTCGACGGCGGGGATCGCAGCATTCATAGGCAGGCCCATCCCCAGTGCCTCAACTACGCAGGCCATGGTGGAGGCAGTCCCCATGGTCATGCAGTGTCCGGCCGAGCGGCTCATGCAGGCTTCGGCTTCGAGAAAATCGCACATCGGCATCACGCCGGAGCGTACATCTTCACTGAACCTCCACACGTCGGTTCCTGAACCGATGTCGCGGCCGCGGAATTTGCCGTTCAACATTGGGCCACCGGAGATCATCAGCGATGGCAGATCGCAACTCGCTGCGCCCATAAGGAGTGCCGGCGTGGTCTTGTCGCAACCGGCCAGCAGCACCACGCCGTCAATCGGATTTGCGCGTATTGATTCTTCAACATCCATGCTTACCAGATTACGAAACAGCATGGTCGTCGGGCGCATGAGTGTTTCGCCCAGCGACATCACTGGAAATTCGAGCGGAAATCCTCCAGCCTCATACACACCGCGTTTGACGTAATCGGCGATGCGGCGGAAGTGCGCGTTGCAAGGCGTGAGTTCCGACCAGGTGTTGCAGATGCCGATCACTGGACGTCCGTCAAAGAGGTGATCGGGTAATCCCTGGTTCTTCATCCAACTGCGGTGAATAAATCCATCACGATTGCGTAAGCCAAACCAGGCTGAGCTGCGCAGCTTCATGAGCTGAAGGTCCTCCGAACGTTCTTCATAAGTAGTTGTTTTGTCTCCAGGTGACGAGACAGAATAAGCCGAAGCGCAGTGAGAAATGCGTTTTCTGCCTCGGTACCGCTGATTATTGTTGCGGAAATTTGAGCATGCTGGAGGGCAGCGTGCCAGGCATGTGCGATGCCGGACGCACCGACGATCGCTACATTGATGTTCCGATTTAGAACACCGCCGGCCATTAATGCATCGAGATCGGACGCGATGAAAGCTCCAACAACGAATGCCAGACGATCTTCCGCGGTTGCTTGCTTTGCCACATCGAGAAGCCGCGTACAGAACAGCGCGCGTCCCAGTCCGGATCTGCGCTGTTCGGCCATGCCTGCCTCGATCCACTTCTTCGAGAACTGTTGCGGTCGCTCTTGCGCAACGGAACTGGAGAGAATTGTGTTTTGTTGGGTTACATGAATGAGCTCACCTGAAAGCGAGGTTACGCTGGATTGGATTCGTCCCCCTCCATCGAGCTGGACTACCTTGCAATGTGATCCCAGATTCAACACGATCCCAGGCCTTTGAACGAGCCCGAGCGATACTAATCCGGCACACAGGGTCTCCTCGCCGCGCATCACATCAGCTTGATTTATAGAACTGACAGTTACAAGTTCGGGGCCGCAACGAACTCCGGGAGTGAGAAGAAAAGGCAGATCGGCTACATCGTGGAATTGATGCCACCGCGCGCCAGCCGACAATTCCTCTAGACCAGCCGGAGCCGCTACATGAGGTACCTCGACAAGACCGAGGGGGGAACCGATCATGCCCGCAGCAGCGATGTAATCAGCAATGTAAGCAGTGGAAGATGGCAAAGCTTCGGCTCGAACCCTTGAAATGACTTCTCGCAATCCATTTCGGATAGTCTCCGACGACTTCTCACGCGCTGAATCGCGCACACCCACGGGAGACGCTGCCTTCGCTATGACCCGACTGCCTGCCATGAACCAGGCACGCGTATTGGTCGTACCCATGTCCACGTATACGGCGCGAAGCTGTTGGCTTGTTTGTTCAGAATCGAAAGGCATCTCGGCTGAAATCTGAGTGGTTTACATGCAATATACGTCAAAGTCACACGCGACTTCTTATCAGTCCATGAAACGAGAACACTTCAGGTTCTGCATTCGGTTGGTAACATGAGGCTCGATGGATCGTCTACGAGCAACGCCGCTATGCATTCGCGTACACGACCGCGACAACGTTGCTATAGTCGTGAGCCCTGACGGTCTGGCTGCGGGAACGCAGCTTCCGGAAGGTCCGACTCTGCTTGAGGCTGTTCCGCAGGCACACAAGGTGGCGCTGCGCGACATCGACTCAGGCCAGCCGGTCACGCGATATGGATACACTATCGCGCTCGCAAATCGGAAGATCAGGGCGGGAGCCTGGATTCGTGAAGAGATGCTCGACGTGCCGCCGCCTCCTTCGTTGGACGACCTACCTCTAGCGACCGCAACGCCGGCCGCCCAGCCTCCAATTCTTGGATACAGCTTTGCAGGCTATCGCAACGCTGACGGAAGCGTAGGCACAAAGAACATTCTTGGAATTACAACGACTGTTCAGTGCGTCGCGCCTACGGTGGACTACGCAGCGCAGCGCATTAGGAGCGAGATACTACCGCGATTCCCAAATGTGGACGATGTCGTGGCTATCACTCACAACTATGGCTGCGGAGTTGCTCTCGACGCGCCCGGTTCTGAAATCCCGATCAGCACACTGCGGAATATCGGGACACATGCGAATTTCGGAGCAGCGCCCATGGTGGTCAGCCTGGGATGCGAGAAGCTGCAACCGTCGCGTTTGTTTCCGCAGCCGAAAACCGCAGAGCTTCGAGTTCTAGAGAGCGACCCGCTGGTCATTCGTATGCAGGACCAGCGTGGCTTCGGCGAGGTGGTCGAGACCATTATGCGCGCTGCCGAAAAGCGCCTGGAACAGCTCAATCGCCGCCGACGCGAAACGGTTCCCGCTTCGGAACTGACCGTGGGGCTGCAATGCGGCGGAAGCGATGCCTTCTCAGGTGTCACGTGCAATCCCGCCGTCGGTTATGCAGCCGATCTGTTGGTCCGCGCAGGCGCAACTGTGATGTTCTCTGAAGTGACAGAAGTACGCGATGCCGTGCATCTACTCACGCCGCGCGCAATCAACCCGCAGGTTGCACGTGATCTGATAAACGAGATGCGCTGGTACGACGAGTATCTGGCACGCGGCGCGGTTGACAGAACAGCCAATCCAACGCCGGGAAACAAACGTGGGGGTCTGGCGAACGTGGTCGAGAAGGCGCTTGGTTCTATTGCGAAGGCGGGTACGTCAGCGCTGATGGCGGTCACGACACACGGTCAAAAAGTAACGAACAAGGGACTAGTATTTGCCGCCACTCCCGCCAGTGACTTTATTTGCGGGACTCAGCAATTAGCATCGATGAATCTTCACGTCTTTACGACGGGCGAAGGTAGTCCGTACGGTTTAGCAATGGTGCCGGTCGTAAAAGTCTCTTCGCGCACCGCACTAGCCGAGCGTTGGCCTGATCTGATCGATATCGACGCCGGCCGCATTGCAACCGGTGAGGCAACGGTGGAAGAGGTTGGATGGGAGATCCTTCGGTTCATTCTGGATGTGGCTAGTGGGAACAAGAAAACGTGGGCCGAGCACTGGGGCTTGCATAATGCGTTGACGCCTTTCAACCCGGCTCCCGTGACCTGAACCGCATTGCTGAGCCTTCGACCGGCAACTCCGGCCAGAGCTGCTGAATCCAAGCTCGTGGGTCGAGTCAAGGTCGTGAATATCCGTCGCCTCATACATGATCCGTCTGGGATTCTTGCATTACTCGTTATCAGTTTGATCGCCCTCTGCGCAGGATGTGGAGGCGGTGGATCGGCCTTAGCTCCTCAGACAACCTTGGTAGGAAACGGAGCCAATCCTCCAGGGTCGCCGACGCCGAAGACGCCGCCAACTCCGCCAACGATCTCGTTATCCGCCAGTTCGCAAACGGTTGCTGCAGGTCAGCTCGTGACACTGACCTGGAGCACAACCAACGCCGTGTCGATCAGCTTCACGCCGGCGTTGCCGGCATTCGATGGTCGGCAACTAACGCTGCCCACAGGATCTGCAACGTTTCCGCTAAGCAGCACAACGACATATGTAGCCAGGGTCGCAGATTCTAATAGCCAGCAGGCCAGCTCCAGCTTAACCATTACCGTATTGCCGGTGCAGTTCAGTTTTTCCGCGGCTCCCGATACTATTCAATCCGGCGGAAGCGCAACGTTAACCTGGATAACGCAAGGCATCACGTCGCTTTCCATCGACCAAGGCATCGGCAATGTGAGCGCACTCTTGCCGAGCGGTTCGATCAAAGTTTCACCCGGAGTTACTACCACATACACGGCTACGGCCACCAATCAGGATGGCGTAAAGCTCACACAGCAGGTCGTGGTCAGCGTGGCGGTGCCTCCGATTCCGCAGCATCCGATCAAGCACATCATCTTCATGCTTCAGGAAAATCGAAGCTTCGACAGCTACTTTGGAGTTCTGGGCGCATACCGCGCGTCGAAGATCGCGGGAGCGAGCGCAACCGACGTAGATGGCTTTAATCCGAATGTTGCCCTAAAAACCAAAACGGGAAAGATGGTGAAACCATATCATTACAAAACGGTTTGTACCGAGGGTTTCGAGTTCGCGTGGAATGAAGACCACGCATACATGGACCTGCAGGCGCCAGACACGTTCATGGAGACCGATTTCGGCAATGCAAAGTTCCTGATGGATAAGTTTGCGCAGAACGTAAACCTGACCACGATGGATCCGGATGGCACACGACAGATGGGGCGCTACGATCAAAACGATCTGCCCTACTACTATGAGCTGGCTACCCAGTTTGCCACCAGCGATCGCTTCTTCTCCTCGGTGCCGAGCAACACGGATCCGAACCGAATGTACGTTTTCACGGGTACCTCGTTTGGGAACGCCACCGATGTGAGTCCCGGCTCAGGCGGCTGGAAACAGAAGACCATCTTCCGCGCTCTAAACGACGCGGGAGTAAGTTGGCGTTACTACTACCAGGACAGCGACGTCTATCTCAGTGATTTCGCCGACTATTATCGCAGCGATGTCGGGCCAAAGGTCTACAACATCAGCAACTTGTTTAGCGTGCTTTCATCGCCAACTGCCGATGACGATCTGCCGCAGGTCGTCTTCATCGAGCGTGCCGGCAGTACTGGCCTGGACGAGCATCCGGAGAACAATGTTCAAGCCGGAGCTGCAGCGGTGCAGAAGATCATCTCCGCGCTGATGAACAGCAAAGCATGGGGGTCGTCTGTATTCATCCTTACTTATGACGAGGCAGGCGGGCTGTATGACCATGTTCCACCATTCCAGGTACCGCCTCCTGACGACATCGCTCCGATACTCGGCTCGTGGGATACACAGGGTCGGTTCAATCTCTCCGGGCTCCGGGTTCCCATTATGGTAGTCTCGCCCTGGGTAAAGCCGCACTTAGTATCACACACGCCGCGCGAGCTTACCTCGATCCTGAAACTTATCGAAACAACCTTCAGCGTACCTCCGTTGACTCAGCGTGATGCTTGGGCAGACGACATGAGCGAGTTCTTCGACTTCACTCAGCAGCCGGCTTGGCTGACTCCACCTCCTTTGCCCACACAGCCGACTGATGGAGTCTGCGACCAGTCCCAAGAGGTTGGGCCGACATTCTGACAGGTCACATTTAGCCACTGGATGAGAGGCGCTTAACGCGGCCTTCTAGTTCTTCGGCGATTGCCTCTTCATCCATCTCATCCGGAAACTGCACCGGCTCACCCACGATGACCTTGACCTCGCCGTGGCGAGCGAAATGGCGGCGTTGAAGCTTCAAGGCAAAAAGCCCATCGATACGCATCGGCACAATTGGAATCTTGAGCTGCTGCGCCAAAATGCCAATCCCTGTGCGGAATGAAGACATGGCACCATCTCCAGTGCGTCGCCCTTCGGGGAACACAAGTACGCTGTAACCACAATCGACGGACTCTCCTGCGAACGCGAAGCTTTCACGGAATCCGGAGCGCTGGGGAAGAGGGAAGACATTGAAAAGCGCTGTGACCAGCCAGTAGGAAGCGATCTCAACCGCACGTTGAAAGAAATTCATCTCGGCTGGAGGTTTGCGCATTTGCACCAGTAGCTCGCCTTGCATTGCGATAGCCAGGCGATGTCGATACCGAGGAGGCATGGCGAACATCAGAAGTCCGGGGTCGATATAGGTTACGTGGTTGCTGATGAACAGCAATGGTCCGCGAGCATTCCGCAGATGTTCGCGTCCGATTACGACAGGTTTGCCCAGGATCAGCGTTGCCGGCCAGGCGAGCATGTAATAAACAACCATTCGAATCCAATGGATAGGCCAGCTTTGCGCCCAGCGTGGATAGTGATACTGGTGCGATCGTGGCACGGCTGTAGTTTCTCGAAGGATGCGCTCTATATCGCCGACCGTTCTGGCCTCGGCGAAGCGGCTCTCGTCGAGTTCGACCTGATGACGCTGCTCCAGAGCGGTAAGCAGGTCAACACGATCTATAGA
>DATLKS010000110.1:0-2302 GCA_035538255.1 Terriglobales bacterium | reverse complement strand
CAGCTCCAACACATGTTTTAGAGCGGCGCTGCTGCCAATGATCTGCTCGAAGCCCATGTCGCTGCGAATTTCTTCTTCGAGGTAGAGCTTTTCCTGTGCGAGTTTGTCCCTCAATTCAGAAACTTCTTTGAAGGTCAGCGCATTTTCAATTGCGATCGTGACCTGTCCTGCAGCCTGAGTAAGGAAATCGAGGTCATCTGAGGTAAAGGTGGTGTCGGTCACTCGTGAAATCGCGAGCACACCTAGCACTCGACCTCGGTTGGCGAGTGGTATCAAACAGGTACTCTTCAACCCCTCGGCCATCACCTTTTCGTACATCTCGGGAGCGACATCGGCGCGGCTAGGCCTGGCAATAATTTCCGGCTGCAATGTCTCGACAACGCGCCTCGAGGCACCGCTGAGGGTGAGGACCTCCTGTTCCTTAAGAAAGCCTTTGCCCTGGGGGAAATCAAGAGCGTACAGACTGTACTTGCCTGACGAAGGATCAAGCAGAGTAACTGCCACGGCGTCGCACTGCATGGCTTCACGGACGTTTGCGGCAACCGCGCGCAATAATTCCCGAAGCTCCAGACTTGAGGTGATGCGCTTGCTCAGATTTAGAAGCAACTGCAGGCGATCTTTTTGATATTGCAAGCATTTTTGCGCATCGTGCGCGCGCCTGAGATTAAAGCCATCATCAAGGGCAAACGCGACGACCCGCCCGATCAACCGCAGGAACACTATGTCTTCCTCGCTGTATGCCCCTGTTGTCTCACGAGTGATTCCGAAAGCACCCAAGCGGCGATGTGGAGTGGTCAGAGGTACGCTGACCGTTGAGCCGAGCTTGCGTCCAACTTTACTGGCCCACTCTTTAAATCGTGGAAATCGCCGTTCCGTGCTCCAATCGGCAACATAAAGAAGATCCTGGCGGTCGAAGGCCTGCCAGCTTGGCAGGTCTTCTACGGCAAGATCAGGCAAGGTCAATTGCCCATCAGCCAAAACAGCAGATTCAATTTCTTTGGAGTTTTCCTTCACCACAAGAAGGAATAGCTGATTGAAGTGCAGGAACTTGCCGAGTGCATCTGCAAGATTCCTCGCTAACTCTTTGGGTCCGCTACAGGCAGTGAGCGCCTCGCTGACGCGAAGCACTGCTTCGTATCGCTGCGTAGTCATGTCACCCGGTATCCGCGCCGCGGTGCTCATGTGCCCTCAGTAAGGTCCGGCTAAACTCCGCCGGGCACAATTATCACAGGACAAGCGATGATTCCAGACACCGTAAAGTCGCATTTTGATTGTGAGAGGCTGGTTGGGTATCAGGGAATATATCAGGAAAAATTTTCTCGGCTCAGGGTCGGATTGCGCAGAGACCCGCGCCGCTGCTGGCGATTTCGCAGCGACGCGTGTTTTACAGGGAAACGGAACAGGGAATTAACAGGGAGCAGAACAGGAGCGTAACAGGGAATTATCAGGGGCGGATCAGGGAATCGATGAGGAGAGATCGGCTAGTCGTCCTTTCGACCGAAGCCCACGGGAGAGTGCTCGACTCTGTGTTCTCGCTCACGCTCGGCAGTAATGATGCCCGCGCCTGCACATGATCTTCATGCGCAATTTCCGCATCGTCAGCGCCGACCGATACGTTGGATCCAGCTTGCGTGCTCGTTGCAGTGCACCCTCGCGCACTCTGTTGCCCTGCCGCACTCAACGTCATCAGGAACAAACCGACCGCCGCAATTCCGATCTTCATCTGCCGAGCACACTCCTCTTCATTCGCCCACGCTCGAGCGCAACATTACTGCAGAGTCTCGAAGGTTAAAACACGTGCTCCGAATTTCCCCTCGCCTGGAGAAACCGCCACATACAGACGATTCAATTCCGGTACGAGCAGACATGTCTTGGCTCCCGGAGCGCTGGGAACTTTTGCCATCAATTCGTAGTGGTCGGCATCGCGTTGCCTATATACCGCGATGTACCCCTCCGCTCCAGGCACATAGATGCGCTTATGCACGGAATCGAATGCCATCCCATCGGAATGGCCGGCTGTATTCCACGCGCCGATTTGCTTTCCCGAGCCAGTATCGAGCACCACCAGTTTTGCTGGCTTGCGGCATACCACAAATAGCCGATGATTCGCCTCGTCAAGCGCCATCGGCGAGTTTTCGCCAGCATCGTGCAGAGGCCACCGGTCAATCACCTTCATCTGGGAGCGATCGACCACATCGATCTCGTTGTGGTCGGTCACGTTCACAAACATCCGATTGCTCTTTGATTCAAGAGCCATGCCTTCAACGTGCGCTGAATCGAGCTTAAGTTCGGCTTTCTGGCT
>DATLKS010000109.1:0-5803 GCA_035538255.1 Terriglobales bacterium | reverse complement strand
CAGCTTCACTCATTACCTCGTGGTCTCTGAACAATCGTTGCTCCAGGTAATTCGTAAAGAGCGTTATGCTTGAAGCGCCTTCTACAAGTCTTCGGTGAGCACCGCGATGGGAGGAGCTAGTGCTCACCTCAGACCTTGCCGACCACATAGGCAACTCTTGCGCTGCTTCGGTATTTTGACCACGTCGAGTTATTCATCGCGATCAGGTTCCGGCGGCGCTGACGGCGGTGGCGCGGTCTCAATCACCTCGATTCCCCGAAGACTGGGCAGGTTCGCGGTTCCCACCAGGAACTGGAGCATGACCAATCCGTAGCGATCTGCCTTTGCGGAAAACTCGTTGATTACGGCTGTGTTAGTTGCTCCGGCTGCTGCCCAGATGTCGAAATTGCTCAAGACGGTCTGTCCGTCCATTGCCACGTTGAAAACGCGGCTCCCGGATTGACTGAAAAATCCTTCCGCAAAGTGGAGCCGGACCTTGTAAGTGGCTCCGGGAATCAAATTGGGAATGAAGTAACCAAAGGATCCGATTCCGGTTCCCACGCGCTGCGTGAGATACACCTGCTCCGGTGCGGGATTCGTGACCTTCGAGATATCTACGAACTTACTCATACTTCCGTTTCGCCCTCCGGCGAAGTCGGTGTCGGCAAGAAATGTTCCGACTACGGGACCACCGGCATTAATAGCGATTCTGGCCGTTGTACCTCCGGTGCTTCCCACAACAACGGTGGCGGCGGCTTCGTTTACGTCCTCATCCTCCGAATCCGTCGGAAGCAATTCGATGCCGCTGACCGTTGGCTGGTCGGCTGCTCCGGGTACGAACTGCAGCGAAACGATGCCGTTCTCATCAGGTGTGACAACGAAGTCTTCGACCACGGCTTTGCTCATTGCGCCGGCCGTGGCATAGATATCGAAGCTGCTGAGCACCTGTTCACCATTGATGACCACATTGAAGAGGCGCTTGCCGGCGGCCGTAAAGGTGTTTTCGACGAAATGCAAGCGAAGAAGATACGTTGCGCTAGGATCGAGATTGGGAATCGCCCAGTCGCTGGCGCCCCAGTGTTCGGTCTGATATACGCCTTGTGGAGCGGGATGCGCTACCGCAGAGGTGTCGATCGTGAGACTGTGGTAGTTGGTAAATCCTCCGGCTGCAAAGTTTTCAGTGGCGAATTGCTCCACGGCATAGCCACCCGCGTTCATGGAGATTCCGCGGCCATGCCCAAAGGGCTGAGTCGTCGCGGATGCCACGTTGCTGCGTAAGGATTCCCCTCCGAGATTGACGCTGAGTACCTGATAGTAGTAGGTGGTCGACGGGTTGAGTCCTTGATGGATGTAGCGCGTGCCGTGAAAGTTCTGGACGACTAAGTTGCTGAACGAAGGCTGGAAATTGGGAGCGGTGCTGGCGTAGATGTCGTAAGCGTCGCTGCCGTCGGAGCCGGGATCGTGGCCATCGCCTTGTCCATCATGGCCACTCTGCCATTTCAGTTCGATTTGATTGCTGGCTCGAGATTTCGCTCGCAGGTTGCGAGGGGCGTCCGGCGCTCCACTGTTCCACTGCATTACGCGGACGTAATCCACAAGCATGTCCGCGATGCCAGGAGTGGTTGCGTCGGGACCAGGAAACCAGTTGCCGCCTACCGCCTGGTTCAACAAAATAAAGAACGGATTGTCGTATACCCACTGGCTGCCGACAGGAATGATGGTTGGAGTAACGGTCAAGAATGGCTGCGTCCAATCGTCCCGGTAGAACTGCAACTTGTAAGGCGACCAGACAACACCGTAAGTGTGATAGCTCGCATCGTCGATACGGCCACCGTTGGGAAAGAAAAACCTCCCGCCAATTCCGCTTCCGCCGGAATAGCCAGGGCCATGGGCTGTAGATGAGGTGGAGTTGGGAGTGTAGAAGTCAACCCACTCCATAATGTCTTGCTCGCCGCAGCGAGGCCACGGCACGGTTGTGATGTCCGATCCGAGCATCCAGAACGCCGGCCAGAGGCCGTTCCCGACCGTCAGTTTGATGCGCGCTTCAAGTCTCCCATATTGGAACTGCTGCAGGCCCTGCGTCTTCATCCGCGTTGACGTCCAAATTCCATTCTGGTTTCTGATCGCGCGGATGACGAGGTGGCCGTTTCCGTCCATGAAGACATTCGGATTGGCGGCATTGCATGGAGCGGTGTTGGAGCCGGCGGCACAATACACTTCAAGTTCGGCATTGCCCCAACCGTTGTTGTTGCCGACGTCGTAAGTCCAGTTTGTGGCGTTCGGAAACGAGCCCGCCGGGCCGTCGAACTCGTCGCTCCACGTCGTCGTCCATTGCGCGGATGAAGGCAAAGCAAACACGGCGAGCAGGAGAATCAGCGCGCTCCCTCGCGCCATCCCACCAAGCCATTGGTTTGATCGGAAGTTTTGAGAGATTGCTTCGAATTGAGTGTTCACGTTTGGTTCCCTTTTCCCAGAAAGGTTTTGCGGAAATTTTGCCTGCGGACAGCGACAGGTCATGCCAGCCGTAGACAGAGTCCAATGGACATCTAGAAGACGAACTTCGCTCCGAACTGAAGAACACGCGCCGGAAGAGAGCCGGTGATCTGTCCAAAATTCGGGTTACCCGCGTTACTTACAGTAGGATTGTTCCAGTTGGCGTGGTTGAAGACATTAAACGCATCCGCCTGGAACTGCAGCCTCATGCCTTCCCGGAATGGCAAACCAAATGCCTTCCGCAACGACATGTCCCACTGATAGTAGTCGGGGCCTGTGATATTCCCGATTGGGGCGTCGCCGGCTCCGAGCGCGCTCTCTTGCGAAAAGGCACTTGGGTTCGCCCAGCAAATCGCCTTTGAGTTCGCGCATGTGCCGCTGAATAGAACAGATTGGCCGGGAACAAAATTTGCCCTTCCGGCGGCGGTCACGCCAGTAGCGCCGATGGCTTGCGTAGCAGTTGCGGTGAGGGGCGCGCCTGTCTGGTAATGCATGATGCCACTCAGCGACCATCCCTTTACCACGCTGCCTTCAACGCCACTGAGGTTTTTGCCCCACGGCGATTCCACGGTAAAGGCCAGTGCCACGATGTGTGTAGCGTCGAAGCTCAGTCTGCCGTATTCGTATTGCTGCCAGGTTTCCACAACCCCGCCGGTTTGCGTTCCGCCCGGGACCGCCGAAGTTGAACCGTTGACCAGGACCGGGTTGCCGGGCGTGCTGACGAGACAAGTGAATGGACATTGGGGCTCGGGGTTTTCGTTGTAAGCATCACCCGCGCCCCCGCCGTTTCCCAGCGCCTTCGAATACGCATATGAGACCAAGGCAGTGACGATGCCTGTGCGCTTCGTCAGGCTGACCTGAAGTGCGTTGTAGTTGGAGTTTACGTCGCTCAGAGCTTCGCTAATGCCGGAATATCCGAGGTACGGGCGAGTCTGGTCCTGTGCCAGTTTGGAGTTCGCAAAACCTCCCGAACATCCGTAGGCCGCGGCGTTTATTCCAGAAGGGCACGCAAACGTATTCGGGTTCGGCGCCACCGGAATAAAACCTTGCGATGTCCACGCAGCGTTGTTGATGCTGGGTGTGCGCCGGATGTGACGTCCGAGATTGCCAACATAATTGATCTGAAACAGCATGTCCGCTGGGAATTGTTGCTGCACTCCCAAGCTGTATTCGTAGGTGCGCGCGACTATAACCTCGGCGCGTTCGGCATCCACCCGATGGATTACTGATTGCAAGCTGCATCTCCGGCAAATCGATGCTTCACGGCATCGCGAGCGGTCGAGCACCTGATCGTGAGCACGAGCAACTAGAAAAGGTTTTGCGAGCAAATCTCCAAAAAATCAGATTCCTAAACGCATTGTTAACCGTTAATTCACCGTTATCAAACTTCAATCTTCTTCTTTGAAGACCCACTATTACGTCCTAACTGCCCTATGGCTGTCAAGGCGACTCTCGCGCCAATTACGACAAAGTCTTCCTATTCTTTTGACGGAACTAAGGTAGAACGCCAACGCCAGCGCTCACTTTTGGATATTTAGGAGGAATTTTTTTTATGTCATCGAGAAAGTCTCAGCGACAGGCTCTCCTAAGATTCTTGAGTTCAACCTTAATCCTTGCATCCGTAATTCTGATCATTGCTCCCAGTGCGAAGGCACAAGACATCTTCGGTCGGATCTCCGGGACGGTGACAGATGCATCGGGCGCAGTCGTCCCAGACGCCAAGTTGACTCTTGCCAATGAGGCGACGCAAGCGCGCCGCGACCTGACGACAGACCGGAATGGGTATTTTGCGGCCGACGACGTGTCCGTAGGCACATACCGCGTCACCGCAGAGAAACCCGGGTGCGGCGCCTTTGGCGGTGAATCTCAGCCGAGATTCACCGCGTGTACCAGCACTGGTTGCAACAGATGCAACAAACGCAACGGTTGCAATTGTTACATCTGTTGCGGTGACAGACTTAGCCTGAGCTGTCTTGAAGCCATTCTCAAAGCGCGTGCAATAATGCTTCGCCATGCGATTACCGTTCCTCTGCTTTTTTTTCTTTTTTTTTCTGACAAGTCTTGCCTCCGCGCAGTCGACAGTGCAGGCTCGAGATCTTGGAATCGAGTTCGAAGGCAAACCTGGTCCACTGAACGCCATTACCGATGTCTCTGGCGTGGAGGTTGGGCACACGACGCTGATTTCAGGTAGTGGAGCGCTGCGGGTCGGACAAGGTCCGATCAGGACCGGAGTGACGGCCATTCTACCGCGCGGTAAGAGGGCAGTCGCGGAGCCGGTATTTGCAGGGTGGTTCGCGCAGAACGGCAATGGCGAGATGACGGGAACCACATGGATCGAAGAATCGGGATTTCTCGAAGGGCCGGTGATGATCACGAACACGCACAGTGTTGGCGTCGTACGCGATGCGCTGATCGCATGGGAAATAAAACACAACGCAAAATTTCAGCCTTGGTCCTTGCTCGTGGTAGCCGAAACTTACGACGGGTACTTGAACGATACGGACGGCTTTCATGTGAAGCCTGACCATGCATGGTCGGCATTGGACAGCGCGCAGTCAGCAGCAGTTGCAGAGGGCAATGTGGGCGGTGGAACGGGCATGGTCTGCTTTGGATACAAAGGAGGAATCGGCACCGCATCACGTCACCTGCCAAGCGAGCAGGGCGGATACACGATTGGCGTGCTGGTGCAATGCAACACCGGAGCACGGCAACAGCTTCGGGTTGATGGCGAGCTTGTCGGCCCGGAAGTGGCTGAGCTGGCCCCGAAGATCGCCAGCACTGCTCCAGGCGCAGGCGGAAGCCAAGCCGAACGGGGATCAATCATCATTATTATTGCGACCGATGCACCACTATTGCCTCACCAACTGAAACGCATCGCGCGGCGCGCAACCATGGGGCTCGCCCGCGATGGAGCTGTCTCCAGCAATAGCTCCGGAGACATTTTCCTCGCGTTCTCTACTGCAAATCCGGGGGCTGCAGCGGACAGCATGGCAGCAACCCATCTGCGGAGCCTCCAAGCCGCACAACAAGCGTCGAGATGGTCCATAACGACGCGATCACGCCGCTCTTCGAAGCCACTGTGCAGGCGACCGAAGAGGCTATTATCAACGCGCTGCTTGCAGCCAAGGATATGCGGGGCCGAGATGATCATTTCGTTCCCGCGCTTCCCCATGAGGCGCTGCGCGAGGTACTCAGAAAACACAATCGTCTGACGAAATGACTGGTAGCGCAGAAAAGGAGAGAAAAGCTTCAAGATGTGGCGCGCTCTTCTAAAGATTGAATGAAAAGGATCGAATATGAAAATTGGCACTCGCTTGATTGCTATCGTCGG
>DATLKS010000108.1:0-1964 GCA_035538255.1 Terriglobales bacterium | reverse complement strand
ACCTCGTTATGTAATGGCTGCGTGAAGACAACTAGCATGAAATCCTCATATATGGCGACTCCCGAAGGCTCCAAGCGCCCATTCTGATCTAAACAATCGTTGCGTAATTATATTCCTATTGCATAAGTAGGTGCATTAACTCGCATGATCATGCATAATACTGCCTGTGGCCAAGAAAGACAGAAACAGACAAGCCCCCAAAAAACTCAGTGCGAAACTGGAAGCACGCTATGAAAAACGCCGCGCCGCCGTCGACGCAGTGCGCGCCGGAGAACCTATTTCCGTTGTAGCTCGTGTGATGAAGGTTTCCCCTCGGGCTTTGTTCAAGTGGTTGGAACGCTATCGTCATGGCGGCTATCACGCTTTGCGCGAAGGACACCGCAGCGGGCGAAAACGCAAGGTGGATGCCGAGCTCATGCGATGGCTGTATGAGGCCATTACCAAGCATGATCCACGGCAGTATGAATTCCCCTTCTCTTTGTGGACGCTCGGTCTCGTACGCCTGCTGTTGAAGCGCAAGTTTGCGGTAGAACTGAGCAAGAGCGCCATCAGCCGTTTGCTCCGGCACTTGGGCCTTAGCCCACAACGGCCCATCTATCGGAGTTACAAGCGCAATCCGCGCAAGATGAAGGAATATCTGGAGAAGACTTTCCCTGGGCTGCAGGCGCAAGCCCTGCGCACCGGGGCGACCATTTACTTTGTCGATGAGTCGGTGGTGCGCTCCGACGCCCATCGCGGCACCACCTGGGGCAAAATCGGAAAGACTCCCGAGGTGGCCGATAGTGGCGATCGCTTTAGCTTGAAATTGATCAGCGCCGTCAGCCCCCGTGGCGATATGAAATTTCAGTGCTTCGAAGGTCGCATGAATGGCCCTCGTTTTATCGAATTTCTCAAGAAGCTCCGAGCCGATGCCGGAGGCCCGATTATCGTCATCGCCGACGGTGCCAGCTATCACGGCAGCGGCCCGGTGCAACGCTATCAGGCCGAAAGCAAGGGTAATGTCGTAGTGGAATATCTGCCCGCCTATTGTCCCGATCTGAACCCGGATGAACAAGTCTGGAACCATGCCAAGGCTCGCCTGGCCAAGCGATTTGTGGCCACCAAGGACGAATTCAAAGCCGCACTCCTCGGAATCATGTTTTCTATTCAACGTAACATTGAGCTAATACTCTCGTTCTTTCAACTGCCTGACACTAAGTACGCAGCTACGCCGGCCTAAGTGCATATACTTATGCAACGCTTAATATAGTTGTTCACCCCGCCGGTCCCTGTTATCGCCGGTGAGGCGATCTTCACGCCAGGGTCGTACGTGGGAATGATGGAGCGCGCATCCCTGGCCATGCGCACGAGTTGGTCCGCCGTTTCCGTGCTGCGACCACCATTGCCGCCGGCATTTTGCACGGGACAATTCACGCCGGTCTGGTCGCTGTGGTTCCACTCCTTGCAGATGTTCGGCTCGTTCCAGACTTCCCAATAGGCAATGTGTTCCGAGTTCTGCTGCAGGTGCTTCATGAAGGCGGCGACGAACCATTTGAAGTGCTGATCCGTGCCGTCCGCCAAGCCGCTGCCGGGTGTCGCATCGATGTCGAAGGGCGGGTCACAACCCCACTTGAAGGTGTTCATGCCTCCGCATAGGTCGACCGCGTCCACGCACGTGGCATCGGTGCCAAACATCGCTTTCCGCTGCCCGTGCAGCGTGAGCCCCGAACGCTGAGGTAATCGGGCGTGTAGTATGCGTCAAACATCCAGTCAACTCCATGAGAGTTGTAGAGCTTGGTCCAGAAATCGAAGCGGGTCCAGAAGTAGGCGCAATTCGTTGGGTCGTCGGGCGCCCAAGCGCTCGGCTTGCAATTGGCCACAAGCTGGCTAGCAGGGCAGGCTGCGCCATTGGCACCAAGGCCGTCCTTGCTGCAGCCGGACCCCGGCTCTGGGCATACGCTGCCCGTGGGATCGCACTGCACGAG
>DATLKS010000107.1:0-4956 GCA_035538255.1 Terriglobales bacterium | reverse complement strand
TCAACGACGTCGAGCGCGTGCAATACGCAATGTCAACGGTGCTCGGAGAGTTTCTTCAGCAGTTGTTCACGTTGCTATTCACCGCTGGAGTGGTGGTTGTTTTCGGCGGCAAGCTGGCTTGGGTTCTCGTTCTTTTTATTCCCATCGTTATTGCGTCGGCGCGGCGGATTGGACGCAGCGTGCGCCACACCACTCGCAAAGGTCAGGACAAGCTGGCGGAGATCCAGCACCTGCTGCACGAAACTATTGCCGGCAATCGCATAGTAAAAGCCTTCAACATGGAGCTTTGGGAGGCAATGCGCTTCCGCGGAGCCTCTCGCAGGTTGTTTCGCGCGAATCTTCGTTCAGTGAGCGCGCAGGCGGTGAGTTCGCCTTTGATGGACATCATCGGCTCCGTCGCAATCGCGCTGCTGTTGTGGGTAGGAAGAGAACGAATCCGCATCGGACTGATGAGCGAAGGCGCGTTTTTTGCTTTCATCATCGCCGTATTCAAGCTCTATGATCCGGTGCGCAAGTTTGCGCAGTTTTACAACAACTTCCAGCAGGCCCTCGGGGCGTCGTCCACCATCTTCGACTTCATGGAAGTCCAGGACGACGTGAAGGACAAGCCGAATGCAATCGCATTGCCGCTCTTCAAAGACAGCATTCGGTTCGAGGCGGTCGACTTCTCTTACGATGACGAAGAAGCCGGCCGCCAGGTTTTGCGCAACATCAATCTGGAGGTCAAAGCCGGCGAGGTTGTAGCCATCGTTGGGCCAAGCGGCGCCGGGAAGTCAACGCTGGTGCGCCTTCTGCCTCGCTTCTTCGATGTGACTTCTGGAGCCGTTCTTATTGACGGGCATGATCTGCGCGATGTGACTGTTCGGTCGCTACGAGACCAGATCGGCTTGGTCACCCAGGAGACGGTGCTCTTTAACGACACCGTCCGCAACAACATCGCTTATGGACGTCCCAATGTCCCCATCGAGCAAGTGCAAGTGGCGGCCAAAGCGGCCCTCGCGCACGACTTCATCATGCGCCTTCCTGCCGGATACGACACCGTGATCGGCGAACGTGGTATGAGGCTCTCCGGCGGAGAGCGTCAGCGCATCTCCATTGCTCGCGCACTGCTGAAGAATTCGCCGATCCTCATCCTTGATGAAGCGACATCTGCGCTCGATGCTGAATCCGAGGTCCTGGTCCAGTCTGCGCTGCAGAACCTCATGCAGAACCGGACGGCATTCGTTATTGCTCATCGCCTCTCGACCGTGCGCAGAGCCGATCGCATTATCGTGATGGAGCACGGCAGGATCTCCGACATCGGGTCGCATCATGAGCTTCTGGGCCGCTTTGGCACGTATCAGCGCCTGTACAATCTCCAGTTCGTGGAAGTCGATGCCGCTATGGTGAAATAACGGCGAGCTTCGAGGAATATCTCGCATGCATGTCCGATCGATGACCGGATACGCTCAGATCACGCATCAGGTGAGTGATCGCCTATCTTTTTCTCTAAGCCTCAAGTCGGTGAATCACAGATTCCTGGATCTTCATTTCCGCATGCCCGCGGAAGCCAATGGGTTGGAGCTGAAGATGCGCCGCATTATCAAAGAGAAGATCGCCCGCGGACACATCGAGGTCGCGCTAGCACTTCAGCATGGCGCCAGCGGCGGATTCCAGCTGAACCACGCTCTGGTTGAAGGATATGTGCACGCATTTCGGGAAGCGGCTGAGCGCCTCGGCCTCACAGCGCAACCCGATCTGAACGTTGTGCTCCGTTTGCCCGGCGCGCTATCTGGCGACTCGGCCGCAATCGATGAAGTCACCGAGAATGCCATTCTTCAACGGACCGAGGAGTTGATCGGCCGCTTGAATCACATGCGCGAAGAGGAAGGGCGGGGAATCGAGCGCGAACTGCGCGAGCGCATGGAAGGCCTGGCCCATGCGGTGAGCGAAATTGGCAAGCTCCGAACCCTGGTGTCGCGCGCCCATCTCGAAAAGGTGCAGTCGCGGATGAATGAGCTGATCGCCGGACACATTGATCCCGACCGCGTCCTGCAGGAGGCAGCGATGCTCGCCGAGCGCAGCGATATTCAGGAGGAGGTCGTCCGCCTGGAGAACCACATCAAGCACTTCCACTCGCTGCTGGATTCCGGGGGAGAGGCCGGCAAGAAGCTCGATTTCCTTTTGCAGGAACTAAATCGCGAGGCCAACACTTTGCTGTCGAAGACTGCCGGAGTCGCCGGGGAAGGGTTGCGTATCACCGAGCTGGGCCTATTGATCAAATCCGAAATCGAGAAAGCACGAGAGCAAGTGCAGAATGTCGAATAGTTCCACCGTCCGTTCTATCCGTCAGCCGTCGCGGCCTAAATTCGCTGGGAACAGCGTATTGACCAGCAAGGGTGCAGCATTCAAGCACGCGGTACGATCTCGAGCCGATGAAAGCCGCGCCCTCTTTGAACGCGATAAGTACTGAAATCTTTTACGTCGAGCGTGAACACGACGCGAATCTCCAACTTTTCAGCGGCCACAATGATTTAAGCATCCGCAAGATCCTTCACATCGAATACCCCGGGACGCAAGTCGAGCTCACAATAAGTTTCGTAGGGAGTTTTTTCGTTTCTCTCGGGAGATTCTGGTGAAGCAGTCTCAAACCACGTTTCAGAGCTTCCGAAATGGATAGTCCAGTCGCTCTTCCGCATCTGCTGAAACAACTTTGCTCTTCTTCATCGAGCCGGACCGTTCGGATTGCCATTGCTGCGAATCTCCTGTATTACACAACCCATTACACGATGCCGAGCTGGTCAATAATTTTGTTTGACGGTCAGAACGCCTGAACTAAGAAACCCCTCGCGAACGAGGGGCTGTGTTTTGATCTTGCGCAGCGGTTTACTGGGTCGGTTTTTGATCCAGGACGATTCCGCCCGGACCTTGCTGTTTCTCAGCCTTGGCCTTCTTGGTATCCATTGTCTTCTTGACCCAATCATCCGCAGTTGAGAGATCCTGCTTGCGGGCTTCAGGATCACCGCACTCCAGGTCAGCCTTTTCGCGGAAGAGCAGGTTCAAATATGCCATGGCATCGTCATAGTCCTTGCGTAGCGTAATCGCCTTATTGAGATCGTCGATGCCTTCCTGGACTTCTTGCTGATTTTTGTTCTGGATATCCGCACACAGCTTCTTGTCTTTGATAGGCTCATCGGCCTTGATGCCGGCGGCAGTTTTGGCATCCATGCGGCGCTTGTAAGCTTCTGTCCAATCGATGACGGCAACCGAGTAATATGCTTCCGGATCGCTGGGATCGTTCTGCAGAACTTTCTGGTGGTATTGCTTTGCTTGTTCGAGATCCTTGAGCTTGTCCTCCGGCTTTGTGGCTCCACTTGCCATGTTGAAATACAACGAGGCGATACCCTTTAAGCTATTAATGTCACCGGGATTCTTTTCGAGGAGCTTCTTGAATTCATCAATCGCCTGATTGCAATTGCGCGTGTTGTCGGGACTTTCGACTCCGGGAACGCATTGCTGCGCGTATGCGGTGGCGAGATAAAGTCCGGCAACGGTAAGACTCGGGTCCAGACTCACCGCATTTTTGAAATGCTCAATGGCGGCGTCATACTGTGCGCCACGATACGATTGAACGCCTTTGTTGAGCTGATCTCGCGCCCTCAGCCTGTCACATCCAACCCCGGTCAGTGACGCAAGCACTGCGAGCACCGCCAGGAAACGTGCGCTTCTGTTCCTGAAAGTTTTCAAAGCTCCTTGCCGCGGAGGCAAATTCTTAATGAATGCGCTGGTGCGCAACGCATTGTACAGGCTGCGACGTATTTCGGGGAGCACTCAGTATCAGCACTCAGCCAGTCAACGGAATTTCCCTTCTTTGGCGGTCCTCGATCAGCCCACGAAAGCAGGCCATGCAGGCTCAGGCTGAGTGCTGAGTGCTGCTTTCCTACTGTCCTGCTTCGATCTTCGCGGTAATTAAGCCCACCTTATCCACGCCCGAGGCGTGCGCGATATCGATCACCTGCGCCACATCGGAAAACGGCACCTCGTCGTCGCCTTTTACGAACATCACGCGCTCTGCACGCGTTTTAAAAATATCCGTGAGGCGAGTCTGCAGATCATCCCAAGTTGCAGGATCCTGGTTGATTTTCAAGGTCGGACGTTGTCCGGGGGCGGATTGAACCACCTGGACCACGATCGTCCGATCGTTAGGTTCCTGCTGTTTTTGCTTGTCCTTGGGCGGCTGTGGAACGAGTGCGTCAAGACCGCGAGGCGTCAGCGGTGTAATCACCATGAAGATGATCAGCAACACCAGCAACACATCTATCAGCGGAGTTACGTTAATGTTTGCGCTGGGGCCTCCACCGTGGCCCCCAACTGCCATTGCCATATTGAGTCCTCTCAAGAGCTCCGCGAATAAGCGCGGAGTCTCCAGTTATTCGCCGCCTGCCTGACCTTTTACGGGCTGCTCAGCCAAGGGGCGCTTTTGCTCGGTTAATAAACCCAACTGATCGACGCCGGCCGAGCGGACGTTATCCACTACCTGCACCACCGTCCCGTACTTCGCGCGTGCGTCAGCCTTCACGTAAACGCGCTTGTCAGCTTTGTTCGCCAAACGATCACGAACTTTATCGCCAAGCTGATCTGGGGTCATCTTGTCGTTGTTCAAGAAAACGTCGTTAGTGCGCGTGACCGCGATGAGAATCGCGTCTTCCTTATCGGCATCCGGCATCTGTTCAGGGTTGTTGGTCTTCGCCAGCTCAACGCTATGGCCTTTCTGAAGCATGGGCGTGATGACCATGAATATGATCAGCAGCACCAGCATCACATCCACCATGGGAGTGACGTTGATGTCGGAATTTACCTTTTTGCCTTCGTCTCTTTTTGCTAGAGCCATTTGGTTTGACCTGTTCTAAGGACGCTACGCGTCCATTTGATTCAGCCGAGGAGGAGCCTCTTCTGGTCCTATCGTGCATGGTAGAG
>DATLKS010000106.1:0-6345 GCA_035538255.1 Terriglobales bacterium | reverse complement strand
CTGGATGTTGGCGCCAAGTCTGGCGGGAAGATTGTGCATGGCCCGCTGTACGCGGTATCGCGCGTACATGTAGAAACCCGCGACCACGCCCAGCATCAGCAGTGCAGAGATTCCAAACCAGAGGCGAAGCCGCGAGAAAGAAGAGGGCACAGCTCAATGATATCGGGTGTCAGATATCGACCCAAGGGAGGCTAAACGCAGGCTCGCTTCCGGCGTTGGTGAGTGTATGGACTAATTTGGAGCGGCTGTGCCGCGCGTCTTTTCTGCCCCATCGCTTTGGCTACTCTTCCGAAAATCGCAGGCGCGTAATTCGATTCCGCCGAATTCCGGGTGCGTGTTCTCGTCGAGAGTGAAAGCGAGGTCGATGATGGTGTGGGCGAGGATGCCTTCTGCCGAGATGCGCTCGGCCATTCGCCAGGCCATCGCGTCAAAACGCATGGCTCTGCCGTTGGTCTGCTCGAGTCGCAGTTTCACGTGCTTTTCCTTGATTGACTTGGGGGGCAGGAGAACACGAAGCTGGCGCGCAATGAATATAGGCTCGCGATTGCCGACGCCGAACGGTTCCATGCGCTGAACTGTCCGAATCAGCTCGGGATTGATGTTGCCCAACCCGATTTCAGCTTCAGCTTCGAGCACCGGAATCAGGTCTTCTGGAGTGAGGCGTGCACGAGCGTACGCATCGAGGCGAATGCGCAGTTCGTCAATGCGATCCGACGGCAGTGAAAAACCGACTGCATGCGCGTGTCCACCGAAGCGCGTGAATACCTCATGGCAGCTTTCGAGAGCGGCCAAAAGATGAAATGCCGGAATGGAACGGCCGGAGCCGTGTCCTTCGCCGTTCTCGCGGCTTATGACCAGCGCTGGACGATGCGTCCGTTCTACGACGCGCGTAGCCGCAATGCCGATAACTCTGCGGTGCCATCCCTCGCCATCGAGCACAATGCAGCGCGCGTCCGCAAACTGCGGCTCAGTCAGGCGGCTTTCAAGATTCTGCACGATCTGCTGCTCGCTGAGCTGCCGCTCTGAGTTCAGTTCGTTGAGCCGGGAGGCAAGGTCGCGCGCTTTGTCTTCGTCGCGGGCTTCGAAGAGTTCGATTACGGTTTGCGCGATGTCCATTCGTCCGGCGGCGTTCATGCGAGGGGCGATGCGGAAGGCCACATCGGATGCCGAGAGCTGCCGCTGTTTATCGGCAAGCTGCGCGACCGTCATCAGCGCGCGCAACCCGGGATTGCGCGGATCGCGAAGGCCAGCGAGTCCCAATTTGGCAATCACGCGGTTCTCGCCTGTGAGTGGCACAGCATCGGCGATGGTGGCAATCGCTGCGACTTTTAAAAAAGACGGCAGCAATCTCCGGCGGGCATCACACTCATCTCGCGCCTCAAGTAACGCCTGGGCAATCTTAAACGCAATGCCGGCACCACACAGCAATTTGCACGGATACTCGCAATCTGCCTGGTTTGGGTTGAGCACGGCCAGGGCATGTGGAAGCTCGCCGTTTTCAGGAAGATGATGATCTGTGACAATTAAGTCCAAGCCCATGCGCCGCGCTGCCTCGGCGGCCGCAAAGGCGCGGATGCCAGTATCGACGCTAATCACCAGGCGTACGCCATCGGCAGCGGCCCGCTCGATCACGTCGTCTTTCATGCCATATCCATCGCGAATGCGATGGGGCACGTGAAACTCGGCGGTGCCGCCGAGGATCTCGATCGCCCGCTTCAGAATGACAATCGCTGTGGTGCCGTCGACGTCGTAGTCACCGTAGATAAGGATGCGTTCGCGGGCTGCAACGGCCCGCTGAATGCGCTCTACTGCCTGGCGCATTCCCTTCATCAGGTATGGCGAGTGCAGGTGGTCGAGCTTGGGATCGAGAAATCGTACGGCAGCTTCGCCGTCGGTCACGCCGCGTACAGCCAACAGGCGGGCCACGAGCGGCGAAAGCTGTGCTTCGCGCGCGATTTTGTCAATTGCGAGTTGATCCCGAGATTTGACGATCCAGCGCAAGAAAAGCCCTTAAGCTGCTACGTTTCTCAGCTTCTAAGCTGAACGATCTTCGCTATAAGTACTATCACTCATATGCCTGAGACTCGAGAAGCTAAGCTGCTTAGAAGCTTAGCAGTTTAGGAGCCTCTTCCCGCGCGAGTTGCAGTCTTCTCTTCCGCATTGCGTATCGCCAGCGCACAATTCCTACAGCTGCCACAGCAATCAGGCAAAGTTCGATGAAAAGTTTCTCTGCGTCAAACGGATCTACGGCTGAATTCTTAAGATTCGGGTCGGTGAAGACGCTGTGCCAGAACAGTGCGAGAGCCGCGGCATAAACGACGAAGTGGAACGACTTCCAAAGCCTCCGTCCAAGGCGAAGCCGAAAGTACGAAGTCACCGCGACAACGACGACGCAATATAAAGCAACAGCTCCGATCGTGTTCTCGAACGGCTGGCTCGGCGAGTGCACTGGATAAAGAATGTCGCGGAGTCGGAAGCCTGCGGTGGATGAAGCTAACAAAACGAGCGGATGAAGAATGCAAGCCGTGAGCAGTGCGTATCCGGTCCAGTTGTGAAGGCGGAAGATGTTGAAGCGGTGATGCGGCCAATAGCGCCACGGACTGTAGCGCATGGCAATCAGGGAACCCAGAACTAAATTAAGGGTGGCGAGGCCGACGGCGACCAGGCCAATGTCGGCGGAGAGGTCAATTGCAGTCATTAGCAAAGAGACGAATGCGAAGGTCACGAAGCCTAAAAGAGGTCACAGAGAAGGACGTTTGTACTGTGGAATCGTAAGCCTGAGCTGAAGCGACCGCCTTGTTTGCTATCTCGTGCCTTCATGTTCGCTCTTTGCTATCAACGTACCCTCGCCAGCACGAGCGTCACATCGTCCGGCTGTTCGTGCTCGCCGATCCAGTCCTGCACAGCGGTAATCACGATGTCGGAGATGCGATCAAGCGACAGATGACGATTGCCGCGGACAAGCTCAAGCAGGCGCTCCTCTCCGAATTCGCCAAATTCATTCTCCGGCTCTGTAACTCCGTCGCTGAAAGCCACAAAGATGTCTCCCGGAGATAGCTTCACCTCTTCCTGTTCCAGGACTATTTCGGGAAACAGTCCAACGACCAGTCCTCCTGCCTCCAGCTTTCTGACCTGACCGTCATCGTGAATCACCAGAGGCGGCAGATGCCCGCCATTGGAATACATGAATTTTCGCGTCTCGCCATCGAAAATCCCGAGAAAGAGAGTGGCATATTTCTCCGGCGGAGTGCTGTTATACAAATGGCGATTGAGCAAAGTGAGCACTTCGGCAGGCGAGGCGGCTTGCTCCGTGGCCACCGACCATCGTGGCGGAGCCTGGAGGTTGGCAGCCGAGGCGATCGCAGCCGCGCCGGCAGCTACGAGTTCTCCACGCTCGGGCATAGCGCCGAGCTCAAAGACGCGCACTGCAGAGTGAATCGTAGCCATCAAGAGCGCGGCGGAAATTCCCTTGCCGCTGATGTCACCAACGGCTATGCCCAGCCGCTCCTCTCCGAGAGCGACAAAATCGTAGTAGTCTCCACTCACGGTTCGCGCCGGCTTGCATACTCCGTGCAGCTCCAGCGAGCGCAGACGTTTTGGATCGCGCGGGAAGAGCTGAGCCTGTACTTCCTGCGCGATGGCCAATTCGTTCTCGAGGCGCTGCTTTTCCTTTTGCTCCTGGAGCAATCTTTGCAGCGATTCGGTCATTGAGTTGAATGAATTTTCAAGCGACGCGAGCTGATCGTTGGACTGTACCCTGATGCGGTGAACCAGGTCGCCGCGATTAATGTGCTGAGTAGCGCGATAGAGGGCGCCGATTGATCCCGTAATCGTGCGCGAAAGCCTTACGCCAATGATCAGCGCGATCAGCTCGATAATGCCGAAGGCAATTGCCACAATGCTCAGCAGCATCAAAACCGCCGATCCGACTTCTCCCAGATCGGTAAAGACACGGCGATTGAGTATCGATGGCCTTGTGGTGACGCGAACGAGAGCGCGGCTCTTCTCGCCCCGCGTCCAGTCGATGGTGGGAAACACCGAACCGAACTGAAGCAATCGGTCGAGCCGGTACTCCTGCGGAGGCACCGTACCAGCGCTGACCGTGGGAACTGGCGTGAAGTTCTTGTCCTTTCCAGCGTTGTCGTCGTTGAATTTAACAGTTACGTGGCCGCTCTCCGTCTGCTGGAGAAAGTAGAGAGTGACGAGTCCCAAATCGGGCACCGCACGGTAGAGCAGCTCCGGAGTAATCGGCACAACCAGCACGACTTGCAGATTGCCTTCTGCGATTTTGGTAGCGCGGAAACTTCGGATGAGAAAGTTACGGTCGAAGGCAACGACGCCGCTGGCATCGCGGGTGCGGTCGGCCAGCTCGGGTCGCGGGACATTGGCGCCGGCGATCTGAATCGGCTTGCCATTGAGCCATGCTGCTGCGGTCCATTGCGGGAATCGCTGCGTCGGTCCCACGAGTGCAAGGCTGGAAAGATGCAGTGGTCCGTTGGCCTTCCTCTCGATCTCTCTCGCGATTTCAAGAGAGACGGTGGAATTGAGGGTATCCAGGCTCTGCACCTCAGCCAGCAGATCGCGATGCACGAGCATGGTGGTGAGCTGGTTGCCGACAATGTAGCCCGCAATCACCACCATTGTGAGGATCAGAAAAACCGGGATGACGCCGATGAAGACGTAGGTGACGATGAGCCGATTACGCAATCGCCACAGGAGCCTGCGCCTGATCCAGCGAAGCAGAAGGAAGATTCCGCAGCAGATTGCGACAAACTCGAAGAAGCCGGCCCATCCACCGAAGATTCCGGACCACTTCGATGACCCAGGAATGAGCAGCGCGAGGAGTTCCGAGATGAGATATAACCCAACGACCCAAATGGCAAAGCGCGCGAGTCCGCTACGCGGGTACACGCCCCAACCGAGAAGCCGCTTCTGGATACTGCGGAGAAGCTGATTCATGCTGCAGGCTGATTATATTTGGGAAGCAGAAACACGACGGGCGCGGAGCACGCTCAATTGAGCGCCTCCCAATAGCAGCAGGCCGGAGAGAAAAGCCCAAAACATGAGCGTCACCGACAGAGCGAATGGCCCATAGACTTCCTGAAAATCCAGCCAGTGCAGCGCCAGGATGTACAAATACTTGCTCAGTTCCCAGACGAATCCGGTCAGAATTGCCGTCGGAAGCACCGCTTTTGCGCTGACCTTGCCGTTGGGAAGCAGCCAATAGATCACAAAAAACGTAGCGATGGTGGCGATAAAAGCAAACAGCTTCATCACCAGAAATCCGGCGGCACGGAAGAGAAGATTCGTCTTGGAGCCGAACAGCGCCAACAACCACCATTGGTTTTGGGCAGTGACAGCGACAGAAATGAGTGCTAACAGTCCGCAGCAGGTCACCAATGCGAGCGATACCGCCTGATTGGCGAGATACTTCCTGTTTGTGCTGAATCCCCAAACGTGATTGAGAGCGACCTCGAGCGGGACAAAAACTCCCGTTGAAGAGACGAGCAGCATAGCGGATGAAAATATCCTCATACCGCGATGCGGAGTCAGGGCCACAACACTGCGAATTATGAAATCCTGCCCCGCAGGCAGATAACTGCGCAGCACCTGCAAGACCACTTCGTACATTCCAGGCGAATGAAATATCTGACGCGTAAGCGTCAGCATTAACACGATGAAGGGAAAAAACGACAGGATCACGTTGGCAGCAACGCTGAAGGCAAAGGTGTGCACCTCAGTGTGCATCAGGTAGCTGCCGATCTGGCGGAGATATCCGAGGTTCTCCGGCTTAAGGAGTTCCGACTGCAGGCGCAGCCTCAGCCTGCGTGCCGTCTTCGGCTCGACCATTGGCGATGGTGCAGCAGAAGTTCCTGCTGGTGGGGTGGAATACATGCTGTGGAAAATGTAGCAGAGCACCGCGTCGGAGTCGCTCGGGTGTTTGGCGGGGAACGCAAATCGGTTCATTGGCTCCATGGAGCCAAAGTAACTTGTCCACAATGACCATTCTCGAATTCGATTTCAGCGCGATTTGTGCACTGCTGCAGAGTCGAGGCAGAGCGGGATGTCACAAGTAACTTTATGCAGATGACTCGATCTCTGCAGTCCTCTTTGATCCTCCACAGCCGGCGGCCACAATTTTGTTGCAACTTCTTCTTTACAAAATCCTTTGTCTCTGAATATCATGCCCTCGCTTATATGCAATGAGGTTGTTGTGCAACGAGTTCTTCTAAACCGATTGAGCTCGTGCACAACAGTTTTCAAGGTTGAGGTTCTTGTTCGTTGTCGCAGTTCGTAGAAAGAAGACGCAGCCGATTTTGCAGTGACGGAGCTGACAGCATCCGG
>DATLKS010000105.1:0-4421 GCA_035538255.1 Terriglobales bacterium | reverse complement strand
CCAAAGTAGAAAGTCTTGCCGCGTCCGTCGTACAAGCCAGGCAAGACCACGGGACCACCATTCGTAAATCCAAATTCATTTCGCCGGAATGGCGGAATGCGTCCGGGATTGGCAGGCGACGGATGATCGAAGTAGTTGCGCGCGTCCAGCGCTGAGTTACGCAGAAATTCGAAGACCGATCCATGAAATCCGCTGCTGCCTGAACGCGTGATGATGTTCGTAAATCCTGCTGCGCCGCGTCCAATCTCCGCGGGCATCCATCCGGAGCTCGACCGAATCTGCTCGACCGCATCAACATTGAAATTGGTAAATGTCCCGCCGCCCAATTCCGGATCCGTGACGTCAGCATCGTCCATCGCAAAGACCGCTTCAACTCCACGTTGGCCATTGATCGCAAATTGCTGTGTGAAATTGTTCGCGCCGTTGGAGTCCGTCATGGTTCCAGCTGCCAAAAGTAGAAGCTGGCTGAAGTCACGCTTGTTGAGCGGTAACCCGCTCACTGCCTGACTGGAAAGCTCTTCTCCGCCGCTGGTTCCGGACTGTGTCTTAGATTCTGCAACTACCAGCGTGTTTTGCTCTGAAAGCGTGATTACGGCGGGCGGTGTTTCAAAGGATAGATGTATCTGCTCGGCATAGGAAATGGCACGCCCGTTTACCTCAATTAAAAGCGTGTATCCGCCAGGAGCCACGTTCCTGAACTGAAACTCACCATGCGACCTGTGGTCGACACGCTCTTTCGGCCCGGTGACACGATTTGCACCGAAGCGCCTGAAATCGCCTCGCCTGCGGAAGTCTGCAGGGTACCGCCCCAAACGGGAATGACGGCCTGCTGAGCATGACTCGTCTCAGCGACCAATGAAAGCAAAGACGCAAATGCCGCAGTCAGAATCGTCCCTCTCACTGGTCTTGCTCGCAGCTCCTTCTGGTGCCGAGCCACCGGGGTGTAGTCTCCAATTGCTCCATTTGCCCCAGGACACACCAGATAATGCGCTCCGCTGTCAGTTAGAAAAGCTGTTCTTCCAATCGCTGTACTCAACTTACCAGAAGACGTGATTGGGAGAAATTAGTTAGGCGAGAACGTCGGCTTGCCGCCTGGTCGTTATTGCCATTTGCCGGCGCCCTCAACGATGGTTATGTAGCGGTCGATTGGCAGATTCATAAATCGCTCGACCTGGCCGCTGGGCTGCGGCCATTTCACTTCGAGCCAGTCGATTTTGGTGCGTTTTCCAATGCCAAGCACCACGCGCGGATCATGTGAGGAAAGATAACTCCCACCGCCAACTTTCATGCGGCTGCGCTTCAGGTCACCCGCCTGGTAAGTAATCCGCGCACCGATCGCGTCAGGATTCGACTTCTTGCCTATCAGCTTTACACCGAGCCAGTGGTTTTCCGCTCCAACGTTGTTGCGCAACAGCAGCGGAGCGCCATTATTGCAGGAGATCAGAACGTCGACAGCGCCGTCATTGTTGAAGTCGCCGATAGCCAACCCGCGGGCCGACAGTGGCTTGGAAAAGATCGGTCCCGATTCGGCGCTTACGTTTTTGAATCCCGATCCGGTGTTCTGAAACAGCATTAGGGGCTCACGATAAGAGACGCGTGCGTCGAGTACCGAAATGAGATCGTCCGGTTCGCCGTTGGCGAGAAAGAGATCGAGATTCCCATCGTTGTCATAGTCAAAGAACTTCAATCCCCAGCCGCTCATAAAGCGGGTTGCATTCGCGATGCCTGTGGCGCTCGCCTTATCGTCGAACGTTCCGTCCCGATTATTCTGGTAAATGGAAAACATCTCCTTATCCAAATTAGCGACGAAAAGATCCATCCAGCCGTCCTGGTTGTAGTCGGCTGAATCGAGTCCCATTCCGGAACGTGGCTTACCGGCATCGCTGTAGGCTACGCCGGCGGGTTCTGCGATCTCTTCGAACTTGCCGTTACCGTGGTTTAGAAACAGAAAGTTGGCCACCGTGTCATTGGAAACGAAGAGATCCATGCGGCCATCGTTGTTAATGTCGGTAGCGACTACGCCCCAGGCTTTCCCACGATGTTCGGCAATGCCACTCGACTGACTCACATCGGTGAACGTGCCGTCGCCGTTGTTATGGAACAGCCAGCTTGGCATCGCGCGAAAAGCCCGCGGAATGCAGTACTCAGCTTGTCCGGCGAGTTGCGGCACGTTGGGAGACTCGCAACGATGGTGCTTGAATTTGTCGTAATCGACAAAGCGGCAGACAAACAAATCGAGCTTGCCATCGTTGTCGTAATCGAACCAGACGGCGCTTGAGCCCCAACCCGGCGCAGCCACTCCTGCTTTCTCAGTGACGTCGGTAAAAGTGCCATCACCATTGTTGCGATAGAGAATGCTGCGGTCATATTGAGTCACGTAAATGTCAGGGAAGCCATCGCCGTTATAGTCGCCTACGGCAACCCCTTGTCCGTACCCTCCGCCGGCAACGCCCGCTTTATCGGTGACATCGGTGAAAGTACCATCGCGATTATTGCGATAAAGAGCATTTCGCAGCGGCGGCTTGGCATCGAAGAAATCAGACTTGCCGCTGTTTACAAAGTAAATGTCCATCCAGCCGTCGCTGTCATAGTCTAGGAATGCACAGCCTGCGCCAGTTGTCTCGGGCAGGTATTTCTCGGGGGAGGCTCCATTGCGGTGCACCCAGGTAATTCCGCTCACGACAGGAGGAACTTCTTCGAACGCATAGATCAGCGGAGCCGCGATCCCAAAGCGGGAAAGCGATGAGATCGCGGCAGCCTTGCAGACGTTCTGCAGAAAGGCGCGGCGGGATAGCGAGAGGATACTTTTCGATCCAAGTGGCAACCGATTGATCACGAGGCTGAATATCCACTCTACTGGTTTTGTGGTCTCGCCGGAGGATTTGCTTCCTGCATCTTGCGATGGATGGCGAACTCGCGCTCCGCCTCTTCCTTGTGACCTGTTCTGCTGAGGGCTGTCGCGAGGTCGTAGTGTCCGACTGGATTTTCCGGCTGCAGCTTCACACCAGTCTCAAGCGGCGCAACTGCTTCCTCGTAACGCTTTTCCGACATCAGCGACGAGCCGAGGCCGAGATAGGCTTCAGCGAAACCGGCATCGAGTTTAGTGGCACGGGTGAAGTGGTCCACCGCGTCGGCCCACTCGCTCCCCTGGCGTGCAAGTTCTCCCAGCACGTACTCAGCGCCTGCGTTTTGCGGATCGATCTTGAGTTCCTTTTCGAAGTTTGTCTTGGCTTCCTGGGTGAGTTCAGGAGCGGGATTGGGCTTCGACAGCAGCACGCGTCCGAGACGGTAGTGGATGCCGGGCAGATTCGGATTGATCTCCAGAATCTTGCGGTATTCGGCGGCCGCGTCATCCCATTTGCCCTGCACCTCAAGAGACTCTGCATTGAGTTCGTGCACTTGATAAGAAAAAGGAGCCTCACGCAGCAGGTCCTGGGAGGCGCGGATGGAAAGGTCGGAATAGGCGTGCGTCGCCTGGTACAAGACTTCAGGATCGCGGGGGAAATCACGACTGAGGATCTGTAGAAAGTCCACCGCCTCGTATGGCTGATTACGCGTCATGGCGCAGCGCAGGCCAGCGAGGCCAGCCTTCTTTTTTTCTTCAGAATCGGTTGTAGTCCGTACCGCCTTACGCAGAACCGGAAGGGCTTCGGCACAATGGCCAGCGGTGGCGAGGTCAATGCCGCGCTCAGTGTTTGCCGGAGAAGGGGGAACAGGAGCTTTGGGCGTTTGCGCGGCACAAATGACGGTGGCTGCAAGGAGCAGGACAGCACCCGAAATGGACCGAAACATAACGGAAATCATAGCCGAAAAGACTGCAAACCGGCGGCAGAAGAGTGCTACTAAAACAAGCAATGGCAGGCGCGGTTACGCCTGCCATTCCCGTTTCCCCTTCTGCGTGCGATCAGAAGTAGAACTTCAGAGCAAGTTGGAACTGACGTGAACCCTGAGAGTCCGTGATTGCGCCAAACCCGCGCGCTCCCGCATCGGTAACGCTTAAATCCGGGGCCAGCAGTATGGGATGGTTAAATGCGTTATAAGCCTCCGCCCGGAATTCGAATCTCTTGCTCTCCGAGATTGGGAAATCCTTGTGAAGACTCAAGTCAACATCGGTGTAGCGAGGGCCCCGAATGTTGCCCTGGCTGCAGGTCCCGAAGGAATTTGCCGCCGCAGGCGAGAACGAGGAAGGATCAAACCATTGGATGTATCCTCCCGTCACATTTGTGCCGGAGACAGCCGTGGGAACAAACTTCTTTAGATACTTCACCGGTCCGTTGCAGTTCGAGCGGGCGCCGCCGAACTGGTTAGCTGCTCCATTGGTGTTCGAAGGATCTGCAGCACCCCAGCCGTTGAAATCAGACATCGCATTCCCGGAATGGAAAGAGAAGGTTCCACTAACTTCCCAGTGCCCGAAGATTGAG
>DATLKS010000104.1:0-5682 GCA_035538255.1 Terriglobales bacterium | reverse complement strand
TATCAATAGGTTCTGTCAGATACTTCACCAAGCATTCAATCTGGCGATCGAACGCAAGCATCTATCGAGCGGCCCAATCATCAAGCACCTCAGCGAAACTGGCAATGCGCGTTCGGGATTTTTCACCGAAACCGAAATCCGCAGCGTCATCACGCATCTTCCAACTTATCTGCAAGATTTCACTCTTTTCGCGTACATAACCGGAATGCGCAAGGGTGAAGTCCAAAGTCTCAAATGGCAGAACGTCAGTGGAGACACGATCACACTGCGCGCGGAAGATAGCAAGAATGGCGAAGGCCGCACGATCGTGTTAGAGGGTGAACTGGCCGAAGTAATCGAGCGCAGAAGAGAAGCGCGCAAGGTGAGGGATAAAGAGGGCAATCTCGTGATGCTCTCCGAGTACGTCTTTCACCTAAAGGGGGAGCCCATCGGCTCATTCCGGAAATCGTGGGCGACCGCTTGCAAGTTTGCGAACGTTCCAGGACGCCTGTTCCATGATCTCCGCCGCTGCGCTGCTCGCAACTTGCTAGCCGCTGGCTTACCTCAGGCTGTCGCGATGAAGATCACCCGGCCACAAGACGGATTCCATGTTTCGGAGATATGCGATGGTCACGGTTGATCATCAGCGCGAAGCCTTGAAGCTGGCGGAGGCTTATCGCCGCGTGCAACAAGAGCAGGAGAAGCAGAGAGTCGCGATGATGCCGACGCGCACCCAGTAAGGTTCACCAGAACGCAGGTAAAGGCTACCTAATCGCGAGTGGCTCTTCTTTACTTGGCAACTCGATGTTCTCTTGGGCGCGTTAAAAAGAGAAAGGGCACTCATTTTTTGTGAGTGCCCTTTTCGATTGTTAATGATTCTGAAATCGTTTAAGCGGCTGCTGCTCGCCGAATCTCAAACGGATCGGTGATCGTGTGTCTGCCGAGTTCTTCAAGCATTTGCAATTCGTCGTATCTGTTGATCTTGCGCTCACGCATCAGCGCCTCGACTTCAGGTCGCCTAGTGTCTGGAATCCTCTCAACGAAGTAAGCCCAAAGCTGCTTGCTCCAGTGCTCGTCCTTTGAATCGGGCAGGCCGGGGAGAGGCGCCAGATGGGCAATCTTAAATGCTGGCAAGTAGCGAAAGTAGAAGAACTGCTCCTCTCCCATTTTCACTTTCTTCAATTCGGCAACTGGCTTTCCTTCATAGATCAAATGTAGTGTTGGCGGCGGCGTCTTCCACCACCAGGACACGCTCTTAGACATGGGCCCCTCCTTTCCCTTCCGTGATACGAGCCAAGCGCTCAGCACGGATACGTAAGATGTCGATAAATCGTCGACTTTCTTAGAGGGGAGAACACGCTTCTGAACGGATACTTTCTCATGATTTTAGCTGCTGCGATAGTTTTTTCAGGCGTTACCTCGTCATTGCACCATCGCAGTAGCGTGGATACTTATCAATGAGATAGTGACACAGTTTAAAATGATTCACAGCCTTGCCAAATTTCGCACAGCCGATTTTGGGGCGGGCTCGGTTTGCATATCCCTCCATTGCGTCTCGATTTCTGTTGAGCTTTTCCAGCCTGCTTTCGTCGTAATCCCACAGCAAGGCACGAGCTGAATCAAATAGCGGAGCAAAACGATAGGCGCGTGGCTCTGTTGCTGTCGTGATGACGCCCCAATTCTGCATGTGCCGATCGTTAGATCCAATCAACGTGTCGAAGATCAGCATTTGTATCAGCCCCTGCAAAACGCTTGGCGCGTCTTCTCCGCAGAAGTGCTTGATGAGTTCATCCAGAATATCTATGTCGTACGTTCGTTGTTCATCCCACGAATTTTTGCCCACCTTTGATACGTCATACTCAAAAAAACTTTCCAACATGATGCTGCCGTGTACCAGCGTCTCACCAGGGCCTAGGAACGAACGACTGACAAATCTAACCTCGCCATCGATCCGAGCGATTCCATGATGAGCCATCGGGAACCCGAGGCGCTCGCCAAGTTGGCTTATGAGTAATTCCGTATAGGTCTCTTGTCGTCCCCATTTCTCTGACGCCTTCGCCATGTACCAAAGCTGAGGATCTTCATCGCTTACCAAAATGCACTTTGGCGCCGCACCACGAACGCTCAAGGTCGCATCTGCAGCATGAAACCCCACAAAGCTACGAGGCAAGCCCCAATCGCGGTTACCACGGACGGCAGCACGCCTAAAACGAGTCGGAAGAACGAGCGCAGCTATCTCGGCTTTGTGCTGCGTTGCACTGGCACTCGATTCGACGACGCCACCTTGGACCTGTGGAGGTTGAGTTCTCAGTTCGGGCGAGGCAGGGCTACTCACATCAAGAACATACCGCTGCCGTTCTGGCATGCCGAAATTGTTTCTTTACACGCAGCCATATTTCTCATATGGACGCTGGATAATCGCAGCAGTCAAGGTTAGGTCTTCCGCTCGAACACGCACAATTGGCACACAAAAATAGAAAGCGCTCATTGTGAGCGCCGGTAAGCTGCTGAAAAATTGGCTCCTCAGGTAGGACTCGAACCTACAACCCTCCGGTTAACAGCCGGATGCTCTGCCATTGAGCTACTGAGGAGTATCGTTGCGGCTCGCCAGGACGGCGAACTGCAGTTAAGTTGTCTTCATTTTATAGCATAGCCGGCTGTCGGCGGCTACCGCGTGACCAGGGAATTGAACGCGAAGAACACGTGAGGGAGCGAAGGCTTGTCTGGAATTCGTTTGCATTGTGAATCGAGCAATCTCTCTCGACGGCAATTTCCCTCTACAGCCCTAGCGCTAGTCTTCTGGACTAGAGTGCGTGGCTTGTTTTTTGGCCTCGACGATCTCCTCCATGCGCTTGCGCAAGTCGCGCTCGAAGCCTTCATTGGTGGGCTGGAAGTAGCGGCGGTCGCGCAGGTTGTCGGGCAAGCATTGCATGTCCGCGACTTTGGAGTCGAGATTGTGTGCGTATTGGTAGCCCTGGCCGTAGCCGAAGGCCTTCATCAATCCGGTGGGCGCATTGCGCAGGTGCAGCGGGACAGGATCGGCGGCGGTCTTCTCGACGTCCTCCTGAACTTCGCCGAAGGCGGTGTAGATCGCATTGGATTTGGGAGCGAGCGCCAGATATGCGACTGCCTGTGCCAGCGCGAGTTCGCCCCCAGGTGAGCCCAGGAAGTCGTAGGCGTCGCGGGCTGCGAGACACATGCTGAGCGCTTGCGGCGAAGCTAGCCCGATGTCTTCGACCGACATGCGGACTACACGCCGGGCGATGTACAGCGGGTCTTCGCCTGAGGCGAGCATGCGTCCGAGCCAGTAGAGTGATGCGTCCACGTCGCTGTTGCGCACGCTCTTGTGCAGCGCGGAGATTAGGTTGTAGTGCTCTTCTCCAGCTTTGTCGTACAAAAGGACACGCTTTTGGAGAGCATCGGTTACGAGTTCCGAATTGATCACAGCCTGCTGGCCGGGCCTCGCGCGTTCTTGCGCGAGCTTGGCGGCGATCTCGAGTACGTTGTACGCGGAACGCGCGTCGCCGCTGGAATATGCCGCAATCTTCGCGAGCGCGTCGTCTTCCGCTGTGGCCTCCATTGTGCCTAGCCCGCGTTCGCGATCTTCAAGTGCGCGCCGCAGCAGGATGACAACCTGTTCCTCCGTGAGCGGCTTAAGGACGTAGACGCGGCAGCGCGACAGCAGCGCGGAGATGATCTCGAACGAGGGATTTTCCGTGGTTGCGCCAATCAGGCGGATGTTGCCTCTTTCGACATGCGGAAGAAACGCGTCTTGCTGAGCTTTGTTGAAGCGATGAATTTCGTCGACAAACACAATGGTGCGCGTGCCGAACTCGCGAGCCTTGGCCGCGTCGGCCATCACTTGCTTGATCTCTTTGATCCCGCTAAGTACAGCCGAGAACTCGATGAAGTCGGCTTTGGTGACGCGCGCGATGATCTGTGCCAAAGTGGTCTTTCCCACTCCGGGGGGACCCCAGAAAATGATCGACCCGGGATCATCGCGCTCGATTTGCAGGCGCAGCGGTTTGCCGGGAGCGAGCAGATGCTCCTGCCCGACCACCTCGTCCAGCGTGCGTGGACGCATGCGTTGAGCCAGAGGAGTAGACGCCGCCTTCGCCATTTCACGTTCAGGCAAGGAGGAGAAGAGATTCATGCCGTTGCGCTCCGCTGCCGCTGCGCTTCGTATAGCGCGATCGAAGCTGCCACTCCTGCGTTCAACGATTCCACGCGCGCTTGTGGGATCGCCACGAATTCATCGATGCTCCGCATGATTTCGCGGGGAACGCCAGCACCTTCGTTTCCAACCACGAGTGCGCATGCGCGAGTCAGACCGGCATCCTGCAGACGGAGAGGAGACCGCGCGCTGCTGCCATCGCCGTACTCCGCTTCACCATTGCCGTGGGCTGCGACGAGTCCCAGCAGTTTTATTTCGCGAGCGCGGAAGTTTTGTATCAAGTCTTCGGCCGTGATCTTAAGGACAGGCAGACGAAATACTGATCCGGCCGAGGCACGAATAGCCTTGGGGTTCCAGTGGTTAACCGTACCTTCGATACCGATAACGGCATTTGCTCCGAAAGCTTCTGCCGATCGCACCAGAGTTCCGAGATTTCCAGGGTCCTGGATGGACGCAGCAACCGCGACCAAAGCGGGAATAGACCTGAGCGCGGAATCGAGATCATACTCAGGGACTTTGACCAGCGCCGCCACCCCTTGTGGATGCTCAGTAAGCACGGCGCTGTCAAAGACTGAATCGGGAAGGAGAACGGCCTCCGCGCGCTTGCTCACCTGGTCCAGGATGCGATCGGCTTTCGCCTTCGAGGATTCCCGTATGAACAGAGCGTGCAGCTTGAGGCGGCTGCGAATAGCTTCTTCGATCAGTCGCAGGCCTTCGACGGCGCACATTCCATCCACTGTCTGGCCTTGCGCAAATGCCTGCCGCAGCTCCTTGACAAGCGAATTCTGGCGGCTTGTTACCTGGCGAAGCCGGGCTGTGCCGCGTTCTGAAATGACCTCAGACATGCTGCAGTCATTGTATTCCGCGTCTTGCACCGTTTTGGATGACGCTATGGCAATGATGATTTATGCTTACCAACGCTGTTTTCACATTCCGCCAGACGAGGAACCATTGCCGGCAGAACTCCTGAAGATCAACAGCAGCCAGCCGGAAGCGAGTCTCGTAAGTTACGCTGCTGCCCGCATTCGCCAAGGACAGGTGCTGGGAATGCCGACCGACACCTTCTACGGCTTGGCCGCCGATCCTGTGAATCTCCGCGCAGTAGAGCGCATCTACGAGATCAAGAGCCGCTCGCGCCACAAGCCGCTCTCGCTTCTGGTGGAGAGTACCGATCAGGCAACGGAATTAGCCCGCAATGTGCCTGACGTGTTCCACAAGCTAGCCAGCAAGTACTGGCCTGGACCGCTGACGATCATCGTGAAGGCAAGCTCGCGTCTGCCGCTCAAAGTCACTGCCAATACAGGAAACGTTGCTCTGCGTGTACCGGACGCCCCGATTCCCGTCGCCATTATCCGGGAGATCGGATTTCCCATTACGGCAACCTCAGCGAACCTGCTTGGATCATCCGAGTGCACCACGGCGGAGTGCGTGCGCGAGCAGATGGGCGACCGCATTTCTATCATCGTGAATGGCGGACGCACACAACGCGACGCGCCCACCACGATCGTCGATCTAAGTGGAAATCCCAT
>DATLKS010000103.1:0-4054 GCA_035538255.1 Terriglobales bacterium | reverse complement strand
GGCCAATGTCTGCGCAAGCAGCGTCTTACCGCTGCCGGTCGGACCAATCAGCATGATGTTCGACTTCGACAGTTCCACTTCCCCGTTGCGATTGCGGTTCATGTGGATGCGCTTGTAATGGTTGTAAACCGCCACGGCAAGCTTCTTCTTGGTCTGATCCTGTCCGATCACGTACTCGTCGAGGAATTGCTTCACCTCAGCAGGCTTCGGCAGGTGATTAGGAGCAGCGGTGGCATGCGTCTCTGTCCGGTCATCCTCCAGGATGGAGTTGCAAACTGCAACGCATTCGTCGCAGATGTAAGCGCGCGGATAATCGCTTGGCGACGAGATCAGCTTGGCAACAGCGTCCTGAGACTTGTGGCAGAACGAACAACGGAGGCTATCTTCGGAACCAGAACGGGTTTTCACAATGTACTCCTGTTTACCCTAACCACCATCGCCAAGCAATACTGCAAAGAACCGAGTTACTATCGGATTAGGGCGACCATGTACCCTCGTCTCCGAGCCGTACACTTTCGCGAAGCGACCTGCGGATCTTGCCTCTTCTCAAGACTGCTTTAAACCGCATCAAAGCTGGGGAATTCTTATTTTTCTACGTCAACGTCTGTCATTCTAACTTCATTTGCCGTTGCTGGGGGTCACATCCGCGGTTCCATCGTAATGTCCGGTTGTGACTTTTGTGCAATACACGTCCGAAACTAGGAAAAACCGATTTTTCCTCGAATTATTTGTGCTTGTAAATGATGTCGTCGACGATTCCGTAATCCTTGCTCTGCTGCGCGTTCATGATGAAATCGCGTTCGACGTCCTTTTCAACCTTCTCCAGCTTTTGTCCCGTGTGCTTTGCCATGATGTTGTTCATGATCTCGCGCATGCGCAGAATCTCGCGCGCATGGATATCAATATCGGTGGCTTGTCCCGAGATGCCGCCGCCCATGATGTGCGGCTGGTGGATGAGAATCCGCGAGTTTGGCAGTGCAAAACGCTTCTTGGCGGTTCCTGCCGCGAGCAGAACGGCAGCCATGCTCGCTGCCTGGCCGATGCAGATTGTCATAATGTCGTTCTTCACAAATTGCATCGTGTCGTAGATCGCCATGCCCGCCGTAATCGATCCGCCGGGGGAGTTGATGTAAAGCTGGATATCCTTCTCTGGGTCTTCCGCAGCAAGAAAAAGCATTTGAGCGATCACGAGATTTGCGATCGTGTCGTCGATCGGCGTACCTATAAAGACGATGTTATCTTTCAGCAGCCGGGAGTAGATGTCGTAAGCACGTTCTCCGCGGCTGGTCTGCTCCACTACCATCGGAACCAGCGCCATTGCAGATAATCCTTTCTTTCGTTACAAGTCAGTAACGTCCGCGATCGCGGACGGATCAGCAGCCTCACCTATCCGCTATTGCGGACGATACTGACACTCCACTTCAAGCGGAACGTTGATACAGGAGATCCAAAGTCTTCTCATTGCGAATGCGCTCGCGCATTCGCTCAAGCGTGCCATCGTCGGTCAGCTTCTTACGTATAGCTTCGACCGGTTGACGCGACTGCTGCGCGAAACGTTCTACTTCAGCGTCGAGTTCAGCGTCGCTGATCTGAACATTTTCTCTATTCGCAATCTTCTCCAAAATCAGGGAAGCCCTTACTTCCCGGACGGCCGCATCCCGCTGCGCTGCGCGGAGGCGGCCAAAATCCATCTTTCGCATATCTTCCGCGCGCATCCCTTGGGCTGCCAGTGCGCGAAAACCGCGCTCCAGCCGCGAGGTGATCTGCTGTTCTACCAGCGTCTCGGGAACGGGGAACTGATTTCGATTCACCAACTCCTCGACGATTTTGTCTTTCGCAGCGTGCTCGATCTCGTGCTTCTTCTGTGCCTCAAGCTGCTCGCGTATGCGTCTGCGCAAGTCTTCTACACTCGTGAACTCGCCGAGTTCTTTAGCGAAGTCATCGTTCAACTCGGGAACCTGCTTGCGCTTGACGCCCTTGATCTGGACCTTGTACTCGAGCGTCTTGCCCGCCAGACGCTTGTCCTGAAAGTCCTCTGGATAGCTGATCGTGAATGCGCGCTCTTCACCAGCTTTAGCGCCGCGCAGATTTTCGCTGAACTCACGGACAGTGTTCGTACCTCCAATATCGATGAGGACATCATCCATGTGCACCGGTTGCGCACCCGTTGGCTTGTTGTCCTGCTGTCCTGAGCTGATAGGATTTCCCGCGGGATCGAGCAGTCCCGAAGTCTGTTTTTCGACCGGAGTACCTGTGAAGCTGGCTTGAGCAAAGTCTCCGTCCTGCAGCCCGCGATCTTCCTCAACTGAGTTGTAGGTGGCCTGATGCTCGCGTAAGGATTGCAGCTCTCGTTCGACCTCATCGTCGGCAACGCTGGTATCACCATTTTCCGCTTTAAGGTCGTTGTATGGAGAAACATCGATCTCAGGCATTACCTCAAACACCGCTTTAAAACTTAGCGGCTCGTCTTCCTCAAAATGGAAGTCAGTGATGCGAGGTTGAGAGATCGGATTGAAGCCGCGCTTCTGCACCTCTTCGCGAAAGTACTTCGGGACGAGAGACTCAACTACTTCCTGTTTCAGCTCGTCGGCAAAGCGGCGGCGTACCAGACTGGCAGGTGTCTTTCCACGACGAAATCCAGGCACTCGGGCCAGCTTCTGATAACGAGCGACAAACGACTGCAGCTCTCCGGAGACTACTTCGGCCGGGATCTCGATGGAAATCTCACGTTCGCATTCTCCCAGAGACTGGGGTGAACGTGTGTGCTGCTCTTCGTGAGTGTCGGCGGTAGTCTGTTCGCTCGTGCTCTCTGGTGGGCTCAAGTCTCTGTATTCCTGCTGTCGCAAAGTGGCCAGCCTGTGCTCAGTAATTTCTGGCAAAGGCGGGCCGAATTTCAAGTTTAAGACCCGCGAACCATGCGGTCAAACGAGCGAGAGGATGATTGAGGTGCAGTTTTCCGCCGGGCCTTCGATTTGCTCTTCGCGACTCTTGGGCAACAAAAAGCGCCGGGAGCATCCCGGCGCTGGATCACTGAAAAGCCGATTATCCCTTCACATTTACCGTCGAAAAGGCAAGTACAACGTGTCCACTTGCCGGCGAACCAAAGGCTCGCGCCGGTTCAAAGGTAGTGAAGATCAGAGCGTTGTCGATCTTCACGCGTAGAGAATCGGAATCGTGACCTGACAGGATGCGGTAGTCCTGCACCCGTCCGGTGGAATCGACATTGGCCTCGATCAATACTGGACCATCGATGCCCTGAATCTCATACGGTCCGGCCGACAATCGCGGAGGTGTGTAGAGCGATGTGGGAACATCGTTTGCCACTTCGGGAAGAGCGAAGAAGCCGATGAGCACACCGAACATGATGACTGCCGTCACCAGGCCGGCAGTTGCCGGCAGCATGAAGCTGTTGATGCCATGTTCAATGCGCAGTCCGATGTTCTGCAAGGCTCGCGCCGCGCTGCGTGAGCGCTCCTGCTGGATTGCGACCTTCAGCCTGAGCGGAAGATCCTTCGGAGCTTTACGAGTTCCCAGCGACCACAGTAAACCCTGCGCCCGTTGCAGAGAGAGATAGCTGGTATGGCAATCTACGCAGCCCTGCATATGCTCAGAGATGGCGCGCATCTCGTGACCGCTCACGGCCCCGTCCAGATATGTAGAAAACATCGACTTGGCTTGCTTGCAGTCCATCACTTGTTTCCAACCTCCAGTGACGCCACCTGCGCGCCGGGCGTGATCTTGAGGCCCAACTCGCGACCCACTTGCCTGGCATACGTCTCCAGACGTTTCTTTAGTGCGAACCTTCCGCGCATCAATCTAGACTTCACCGTGCCCAGAGAAACCTGAAGGATCTCTGCGATCTCTTCGTAGGACAATCCCTCGATGTCTCGCAACACTACCGTAGTGCGATAGGGCTCGGAAACTTGCGCCAATTCTTCCTCTACTTTCGCGCGAATCTCTTCGTGGGCTGCGCAGTCAAATGGGGAATCGTGTTCATCGATCAGCGTTTCCTTGAGTGCAAAGCCGAGTCCCTCATCTTCAGAAATCTGAGCCT
>DATLKS010000102.1:0-3884 GCA_035538255.1 Terriglobales bacterium | reverse complement strand
CAATTGAGATTGTTCTCGCCCCAGCTGGCCGACAGAATGTTTATATTCGTCCTTCCGGAACTTGCCTATGTGATCGCGATTTGTCGCCTGTGGAAAAATCAGCGACCGGTTGCCTTTGGTGTTCTTCTAGCGGCTGTGATCCTGTTCACGCATGTCCTGGTTCATCACGCGAATCATGTCGGCAGGCGGGCGGATGCCGTGCGAGATGATGCTTGGACATTGAGCGACAAGTCGAAAGGCCTGCGGCAAACCAGGGCAGGATCGATTTAGGACTACCACAACTTCCGCAGACTCGCATTCGTTCACAAACGAGAGAAAATCGCAGAGCTCGATTCTACCGCCTCACGTGCGCTGGATTGCTACTCCTTGCATTCGAAATCACTCGGGTGAAAACACACGGCCTTTTGTGCAAGGTGTTGACTTTATTCCGCGTGCTTTCACGGCTTAGCGATAGCTCATTTGCTCGAGGTGTTCGGGATATCGCTCCCCCTGGTGTCGTTCGGCCACTGCGACGCACCTCTTATCTCTACTAATGGCCATGTCTTCGGCAAAAGTTAGCACCTTATTCTGCATTCTGCGCGAACCGCGGTAGTCGGTCCGGCGTTGTCGCGGGAACGGATCGCCGCGTAAAGCCAGACGGCAATCACATGTTGGCATGGAGCCTTGCGAATGCAACGGAGGCGGGAATGCTCAGATCGGCCTCAGTGCGGAATCGAGTGTTCGGTTTAGCCAATATCCAGAATCTTTAGCGAGCCCGATTCGAGAGTTTGTGGCAAGCTACGAGCTCCGCGCTGTTGCCGATTTCGTTGAATTCGGTCACACGTAAGACCATTTCGAAATCCGGCAGTGGAGAGCCTGGGGGTAGTCTCAGGGCGCTCCGAGTTTTGGCCACCGATTCGTCTTGTAATAAGAACGCGCCAGCCATCTCTGTAGCCGACATCGACAACCCGGACACAAGGATCACGTGTGCGGTACGGCCCGTGTTCTGCAATACTGAGACGGTGGCATAGGTGATCGTCCTGCCTGTCCCCGCCTTATGGTCCGATTCCACCTCGAAGCTGGACGGTTCTCCGGCCATCGGATGCCGGTTCAGGATTGACCCCGGCCTTCCTGGTGTCGCCGGCACAATCGGGAAATTCTCATCCTCGACTTGAAACAGTGCTGCCCACGGGTTTGCAAACGAGCTTCCCAGCATAATGAAGTTTCCGGCTCGCAAATCCCGTGCGTTGACCTGGCGGGCATGGTGGATGTTCACATTCCACTTGCGCGCGCGGAGATTCTCTGCAATCCGCGCGGCATTCTGTAGATCGCCTAGGTTCGTGATTTGGCGAGTTGAAAGGCTGCCCCAAAAACTCTGCAGACCCTTTTGTTGCACCAGCTCGGGCGGGTTCCGGTAGCTCAAGTTCTCATATTCAGTGAGAGTCACCCTGTGGCCTGACAGCACCTGTACCAACACAAGTGCCTCATCGCTTACAATCACTTGCACCGTGCCTGGACTGCTTGCAAAAATTGCGGAGATGAGGTTATCGGCGGGTGCCGATTTGAACAAGACGCGGTGCGTGATCGCCGACCACGCCAGCGCGATGAGAACCAGCGTCCCGACTGCCAAGCCAGCGGCCAACCCGCGCCGCGAACGAGGTTTGACCGCAGATGGCGGTCCCACTTCAGGAAGAACAGATATGCCACGGCTCTCAGTGGCGTGATTTTCGGTAAGAATCAGGGTTTGCGGGGCATTCCCAATAGCCGGAGACCCGCAGCGAAATTCAGGAATGTATGACCCTGAAGGTAGATCGATTCTAAACCTGGGATTACGGCCGTCCTGTCCGTAATGCTGGAGCAGCCGCTTCCGCACATCGCTTGCGGTCACGCGAACGATGGCATCTTCGGCGGTGTCGTAAGCCGCAGACCGTCCGAACAAATTGATGCCGATCTGGCGTTCTCTTAGATCATCGAAATCACCCTGCAAGGCCCGTTCAACAATATGCTTAAGGAATTCCTGGCTGCGGTGGCTCCCTTTGAACGCCGGTCCATTTATGATCTCTTGCAAGTGCGCCCGTAGCTCAGGCGCGAACCTGACCGCGTCACCGATTTTGGCAACGGCTGCCGCGTACGCAGTATCGTAAACACGCCCTGCCATTTACAGCTCCGTGTACGTATAAGTATCGAACTTGGATACCCGATCGTAGTGACTGAAATGGACAATCGCCATCGTATCGAACTTGGATACCCGATCATTGCGACTGAAATGCGCAGCCGCCATCGTCTTTCCCAGGAGCTACGATCCGCGACTCCCAGGCCGCAAAGCACCATACCCTCAGCCATAATCGACTGTCAATCTCAACCCGACCTAAATCACGACCAACTTTGCACTCGCTGGTAGCGACCGAAAACGCAACCAAGTGTTTCCGCGACGCCTATTGTCAGCGACTTAACGCTACGTTACAGAACGTTTTTAACGTTGTCTTGAACCCGTTCCCAGCTTTAAGGTGAAGCGATCCACTCGAATCACATACGAGGAGGAGCAGATGCTCACAGGAATGAGAGCCCGTACAGTTCTTATTTGCGGATGAAGCTAAGAGATTTCGCCATTCAAATTTCGATCCTCCTTGTCTGTCTTGCAGCACCGGGACAGAGTCGCAAACCTACTGAGGGCAAGACCCGCAGGCCAGCGGCGCGCAGCAGCGATTCTGTCCCAGACTATAAAAACCCCAACTTGCCAATTGGACTACGCGTTAGCGACCTGCTCAGCCGCATGACTCTGGAAGAGAAAGTGCGACAGCTGGATCTGTACTCCGGTGCGAGAGCTTTGGTGGACAAGCGCAGCGATTCGACCCACGCTACGGGCGACGCCATCTTTCTACCGGACAAGGCGCAGAGTCTTTGGGGGAGTCTTGGCGTGGGTGGCATTCACGACCTGTATCCCAGTCCGGAACAGTCTAATGCGATCCAAAAGTGGGTGATTGAGCACGACCGACTTGGCATTCCGGCATTGTTCATCGAAGAAGCTTTGCATGGCTTTGATACCGGCACAGTATTTCCTGCTCCGATTAATCTTGCAGCAACGTGGAATCCAGAGATTGCTCAGAGTACGGGAGCGGCCATCGCCGCGGAGGCGCGCGCCACAGGAGTCGGCATGATCCTTGCTCCCGTCTTAGACCTGGCCCGTGAGCCACGTTGGGGCCGTATCGAGGAAGACTTCGGCGAAGATCCCTACCTGACAGGACAATTGGGTTTGGCCTACGTGCGTGGGGCACAGGGGGAGAGCTTGAAAACCGACCACACGCTGGTGTGCGAGCCGAAGCACTTTGCCGGCCACGGCTCCCCAGAAGGCGGCACGAATACGTCGCCTGTACACATTGGGGAGCGCGAGTTGCGCAGCGTGATGCTGAAGTCGTTTGAACCTGCTCTTCGCGAGGGGCACGCGATGGGCGTGATGGCTGCGTATCACGAAATCGATGGAGTTCCCGTCACTGCGGATCCGCATTTGCTCAAGGAAATATTGCGTCAGGAGTGGGGATTCGAAGGATTCGTGCTCTCTGATCTTGGCGCGATCCGTCTCCTATTTAATAGCCATCACGTCGCAGCTACACCAAAAGACGCGACATGCATGGCCATTCAGTCTGGCGTCGATATGCAGTTCTATGACTTCGAGCACGACGTGTTTCAAAAGGCGCTCATCGACTGTGTGCACGAAGGCTCGCTTTCGAAATTGGAGTTAGACCGGGCGGTCGGGTCTGTGCTTCGGGTCAAATTCGCCCTGGGCCTGTTCGATCACCCGATGGTTGATCCTGGTCTGAATGCGCAGGTGCATCGCTCGCAGGCTCATCTTGCGCTCACGCTCGAATCGGCGCGTCAGTCGATGACGCTGCTCAAGAATGAAGGTC
>DATLKS010000101.1:0-1552 GCA_035538255.1 Terriglobales bacterium | reverse complement strand
CCAGTTTCTCGAATTCTGTTCGCCCCGGTTGGCTAAACAGCTTCGACTTCCAGCGCTTCCCTTCGTTCATGGCCAGCGCCTGCAGCTGGTTCATGATCCGCGTGCGCATCTGCACCATGCGATGCCGGTGCCACAGCAGTTGTCGGAGATCGCGATTCTCCGGACTCGGTACCCAGATTCGAGGAAAGCGATTTTCCAGCAGTAACTTCAGCAAAAGTCGGGCATCCTCGCGGTCGGTCTTCTGCTTGCGCACGCGCTGTCTGCTGATCTCTGCAGCATCGCCAATCCACACCTCGAAACCCAACTCTGCCAGTAACCGCTCGAACCAGCGTGAGTGACCCGTGGCCTCCATCCCCACGCGCACGCTGATTCCTCTTTGCTTCAGCTCCCTGTAGAACCGCTCGGCTTCTCCATCGCCGTGATTCCATCGCCGCTCTCCGCACTCCCCAGTTTCCTGATCCATAAAAGCAATCTGCTGCAAGCTCGGGTGATAATCTACGCCTATAATCCACATGTCTGGCTCCTTCCTCCCGAGCCTGGGTCGTCGAACAACCACAGTCTATTCGGGTCGGAGGAGCCAGCATCGTTATGAAATCAAGTGGATTTTTACTTTTCCGATTAGCCGAATAATCAGGACGTAGGACATGGAAGGAAGAGATACGTCTCACTCTTGCACGGCGATACGCCGGGGACTCTCAAAGAGCCTGGCAGTAACCACTCCAAAGACAAACCCACCGACGTGTGCCAAGTACGCTACGCCACCAGTCTGCACAGTTGCCACCGCACCAGCATTCAAGAGTTGTAGTAGAAACCAAACGCCAATCAAAAGCGCGGCCGGGATAAACGTGACCCGCACAAAGATAAATATCCACAGAAGGGCGCGAATCTGATCGCGCGGATAGGTGACGAGAAATGCTCCCATTACGGCGGCGATTGCGCCGCTAGCGCCCAGGTTGGGAACCGTCGAAGCAGGGGTGGCTATGACTTGAGCGACCATCGCAGCCAACCCTCCAAGGAGGTAGAAGGCTGCGTAACGCAACGGATTCATGGCGTCTTCAATTTCCGGACCAAAGGCCCAGAGGAACACCATATTGCCGATGATATGCAACCAACTGCCATGCATAAACATGGCCGTGAGAATCGTAATCCAGCGATGACCGGCGACAATGTCAGCCGGGATTGCAGCCCACTTCAGGACGAACGGTTGCCCGCCTATCAGCTCAAGAACAAATACAAACACGTTCAAGGAGATGATGAGCAGGGTCACGACCGGGAAGCGTGTTGGACGGCGCGACGCGTCGGACAGCGGGATAACGGTTCCCACAACATTCCTCTCAGTACGAATCGTGTCGAAGACGAGCCTCGGCTCACTAGGGTGCGCTTAAGCCCGGCTGGGCGGCAGCAGCCCGCGTGATTAGCTACGCATTTAAGCGGATTTCGCAACGACGCTTCGTGCCGCCAGAGACAACATCAATCGAGAAAATCCGCTAAACAGCATGCTGATGCCGACCAGCGTGCCGATCACCCAAGGAGCGCTGGAAGGCCAGGATCT
>DATLKS010000100.1:0-3281 GCA_035538255.1 Terriglobales bacterium | reverse complement strand
ACGATGCTGATTCTGATGGGCTCGGTACAGAAATCCGTGACGCGGGCAACGGTCCGATGGGGCCATTGGCGAATAAATCCAAACGCAAGGACTGCGCAAAACCTCAGAAACTTACACGTTTCTTACACATTTCCTCCATTCCTGGGTTCATATGGCAAGGAACATTGATCAACAAAGACGTTTAAACATCAATAACTTGAACACAAGCGCCGGGATCGGTGAAACTTGCAGACGCAGAAGACACTTGGTCCGTTTCGTTTCACTGGCAAAACAGGTTCCAGTTTGGTTACAGTTGCACAGCGCTGGACTGTGCTGACCGCAATCGCAAAGCCGGGATTGTTCAAGTAGGCTTTTGCTAACAGTTGCTTGCCTCTAGAGCCGGGATGGCGGAACTGGCAGACGCAGCGGACTCAAAATCCGCCGGTGCTTAGCACCTTGGGGGTTCAACTCCCCCTCCCGGCACCAGCGCCCCTTATCTACGCTTACGATCTCGCCTGACCCTGACATTTTGTGATTGCCTTTAAATTGGGGGAGAAAAGGCGTCGAGTTAGCTGGAAGTATTGAAGCACACAAAACACAGAGTGTAGGTACCCCAAACTAGCACCCCCTCCGGGCACCAGCTCCAAAACCGCGCGGGACGCGGTCTCTGGCCATCTGAGTATGTTAGAGAGTTCCGCAACATTTTTTGGGCTTGTGCCGAACCTATGCGAAGCCTGGTTTCAACAGCAGCGGGCGGAAAGCGGGAAATGCGGGTACAACCGAGCGCTGTAAGCAAAATGTCTGTAAGTAACGCCGGCTGTTAGCGATCATCGGAAAGCGTATGTTTCTGAACCTCGGCCGAGAGCAGCTCCCTGAGGGAAGACTTGGCAGCGGCGAACTGGCGTAGTTTGAGCTGCAAATACTGAAGGTAGCCTTCCGGCACGGGAGAGGAAAGCAGTTCCTCGATGACAGGTTGAAAGTAGGCCAAGGATCGAATGGGCTCCAAAGGAGGAACACCCACCGGTCTTGCCAGTCGACGCACGGAGGCCAGGAGAAAGGCAGATTCGACTAAATGCAAGGGCAGTCCGCGCTCCTGGAACTGACGAGCCAATTTCCGATCTGGGGTGCGGGCACGCAGGGGTGTATCTGGGAGGCCTAAGTACAACTTGAGGACGATCTCCACATAATCGGCAGAAGCAGAGTCGGGTGACATAGAGTTCATTTTTTCTTCCTCCGCAGTGCCGCCTCCTGTTCACTTTCCCTGATGCGGTAACTCTCACCCTCGATTACAGTCACATCGGCGTGATGAAGCAGTCGATCCAGGAGTGTGGCAATGCAAGTGGCATTGGGGAAGACCACATTCCATTCTTTAAAGGGGCGGTTCGTTGTCACAATGACTGACTTACGTTCATAGCGGCGATTGATGACTTCGTAAAGTAAGTCGGCGGCTTTGTCGTCGAAAGACAAGTAGGCGACTTCATCGATGCACAACACCCCGACGTTGGCGTAATTCCGCAGCTTATGGCGCCGCCCTTCCGGCGTCTGGCACTGGAGCTCGTCTAACAGCGCTGGCGCAGGACGAAACAGCACCGAGTAGCCAGCCAACACGGCCGTATGGCAGATATTTTTGGCGATCATCGTTTTACCCAAACCATTGCGGCCGATAAGGACGAGGTTACGAGCTTCTGGGATGAAGTCCAAGGTGAGCGCGCGCTCAATGACGTCACGGTCGAGCTTGGTAGGCCAGGTCCATTCGTAGTCGGCCATGGGCTTAAACTTCTTGATCCCGGAGATGCGCAGGCGTCGTTCCAAGCTGCGGCGGGAGCGGTCCTCGGCTTCCGCTTGCGCCATTTGCTCCAACAGCACCTGGGGAGACCAGCGAGCTTTGGTAGCGCGCGCCAAAAAATCATCCAACTGGGCGGGTAAGGCCCGCAGCCCGATGTGTCGGAGTTGCTGGGTAAGATTATTCGTCGGAGTCGTCGTCGTAGTCATGCTTGGCAAGCTCATCGTAAGTCTCCAGGTCATGCGGTTGAATATCGATGGATTGCGCCTCGGGATGACGGCTGAGGTCGACCGCGGGTGGGGCCGAAGAAGATGCCGCCTGTTGGCGGAGCAGAAAGGCTACCGAAGAGGCGCGGGGCGTGTCGCGTTCGAGCGCTTCCAAGATGGCGCGACGCAAGGCGGAGGCGCCATAGAGATCGAGTAGTTTGAGCAGTTGAACGGTTTGGCGGCCAGCGGATTCTCCGCGGCCGAAAGCGACGTCCAGCAAGATTTGGCTTTCGGGCACAGCTTGATTCAAGCGATCAACGGGAATGGAATGAAACGCCTTGCGTTTGAGTTGAAGCAGGGATAGTTGATGCGCCGGTTCTAGCACCTGCTGGTGACGGTCATAGCTGCGGCTGTGGCGGGCGATTTCCTGGGTGCCGTCCAGGATGCGAACCAGAGTATCGGAGGCCACCAAAGTCAGCGGCCGGCCCACAGCCTCGGGTGGGATGGAATAATCGTTGAGGTCAAAGCGAACGTAAATGGTCTTCGGAGAGTAAACCGGTACCATCAGATCGGTGTCGAAGGGATGTGCCGGCAAGGGCAACAGCCGCGCTTGCTCTTCCGCGAACGCCTCGGCGACGGTGCGGCGATCGTCCCCGGGCCAGGGACGTTGATGAGCCACTTCATCGCGCCAGAGGAAGGCCTGACGATTGCACTCGGGCAAGGTGGTGAAGGTGCGACCCGCCCAAAACGATTCGCGCACAAAGCGAATGGCACGTTCGACGCGGCCTTTCTGATTGCCGGCGCGTACTTGGCAGGGGCGTGCCAGGCAGTGATAGTGGGCACACAACTCCAGCAGGCGAGGATGAAAGTGGATCTGATCGCCCCGCCGCTCTAGGACCGCACTGCGCAAGTTGTCATGGAGAATCACTCGGGGTAGGCCGGTCCAGGCTTGAAAGGCGTGGACCTGGCCGCGCAAGAAGTTTTCCAGGGTCTGATCGAAAAAAAATTCCAGGTACAAAGCTCGGGAGTAGGACAAAGTGATGATGAAGCAGGAGAGGCGTCGGCGAGCCCGGCCGACGGCCACTTGGCCGAAGTGAGCCCAATCGACTTGCGCTTCTTCACCCGGAAAGGTATGCAAGCGTAAGAAGGCTTCCCGGCGAGGTGGGCGCAGCGTGGCCACCGTGCGCCGCAGCTGCACGACGCTGCCCTGATAGCCGCGCTCGCGGATCATGTAGTAGAGGCGCGTGGCTCGCAGGCGAGGATACTGGTCCAAAGTTTGTCGGATGAAAGGCAAGTAGGGATCGGTCAGGCAG